>NZ_BADX01000012.1:0-66147 GCF_000241365.1 Pseudoalteromonas sp. BSi20480
CGCCGACCATTTTTTATAATTTAATTATAATCGAATAGCTTATTGGTAAACTATGAAGTTTTCGATGCGCCCATAGCTCAGCTGGATAGAGCAACGCCCTTCTAAGGCGTCGGTCGAAGGTTCGAATCCTTCTGGGTGCGCCATTTGAAAACATGTAAATATAGCGGTGATTGTAGCTCAGTTGGTAGAGCCCCGGATTGTGATTCCGGTTGTCGTGGGTTCGAGCCCCATCAGTCACCCCATTTACAAGAATATCGGCGATTAGCGCAGTTTGGTAGCGCACTTGGTTTGGGTCCAAGGGGTCGCAGGTTCAAATCCTGCATCGCCGACCACTTTCTCAAAGTGGTTTTAAACGCTCTGTTTAATTGTTCAGTATGAAAAAAGAAGCTTAGCCTTCAATGTCGGCGATTAGCGCAGTTTGGTAGCGCACTTGGTTTGGGTCCAAGGGGTCGCAGGTTCAAATCCTGCATCGCCGACCATTTTCTTATTTATAACTCCTCAGTATTTTTTTAAAATCTATTTTCCTATTGCAATAAATAAAACTCAATTAAACAACTGAAAATAACAGTTAGCCTGTTTTTTACTCGGTTAGGTGCTGTAGTACCCAATCTATCCCAAATAATTGCCCCCCATACTCGACTATCATAAATATTAGGTTATAATGCCGCGTCTATTGTTTAACATAGTGCCCTAAGGGCAAAGCAGCAATGGTATCTCATGGTAGCGACGGATGCTTTTAAGTGTGAAAAATCGCTTAAACTTTATCAAGACTCATGCAGATCACTTTGTTTGTAAGGAAGGCGAACAGTCGCCAAAATTGAATATTGAGGTAAATCATGCAAGTTTCTGTTGAGACGACCCAAGGCCTTGAGCGCCGTATAACTATCACCGTTCCTGCAGAGAACGTTGAGACCGAAGTAAAAAAACGCCTACAACAACTGTCAAAAACACAGCGTATAGATGGTTTCCGTGCTGGTAAGGTACCTGTATCTGTAATTAACAAGCGTTTTGGCGCTGCAGTTCGTCAAGAAGTTGCTGGCGAAGTAATGCAACGTAACTACATTGAAGCAATCGTTGCTGAAAAAATTAACCCTGCTGGCGCGCCTTCATTCGCTCCTAAATCACTTGAAGCAGGTAAAGATTTAGAATTCTCAGCTACATTTGAAGTTTACCCTGAAGTTGAAGTTCAAGGTTTAGACAAAATTGCTGTTGAAAAACCAGCGGTAACAGTAACTGACGAAGATTTAGCTAACATGCTAGAAACTCTTCGTAAGCAACACGCAGAATGGGCTGAAGTTGATACAGCTGCTGGCGAAAGTGACCGTGTAACAGTTGATTTCGTAGGTACTATCGACGGTGAAGTATTTGAAGGCGGTAAAGCTGATGACTTCCCATTAGAGCTTGGTCAAGGTCGTATGATCCCAGGTTTTGAAGATAACATCGTTGGTAAGAAAGCAGGCGAAGAAGTTGTTGCAGATGTAACATTCCCTGAAGATTACCATGCTGAAAACCTTAAAGGTAAAGCAGCTCAATTCACTATCACAGTGAAAAAAGTAGAAGCGCAAGAGCTTCCTGAATTAAGCGAAGAGTTTGCAACTAAATTCGGTGTTACCGAAGGCGGCGTAGACGCGCTTAAAGAAGAAGTTAAAAAGAACATGACGCGTGAACTTGACCAAGCGGTTAAAGCTAACGTTAAAGACCAAGCAATCAAAGGTCTTTTAGAAAACAACGAAATTGAAGTGCCAAAAGCACTTGTTGATCAAGAAGTTGACGCATTGCGTCAGCAAGCAGCTCAACGTTTTGGCGGCGACGCTAAAAACATGCCTGAGCTTCCAGCTGAATTGTTCCATGAGCAAGCTGTAACACGCGTTAAAACTGGTCTTTTATTAGGCGAAGTAATCAAAGCTAACGACATTAAAGTTGATGATGCTAAAGTTGAAGCATTAATTGCAACAGTGGCTTCTGCATACGAAGATCCAACTGAAGTAGTAGAATACTACAAAGCAAATGATCAACTTATGCAACAAATGCGTAATGTTGCAATGGAAGAGCAAGCTGTTGAAGCTATTTTAGCTAAAGCAAATGTTTCAGACGTTGAAAAAGCATTTGATGACATCATGAATCCGCAGCAAGGTGCTTAATAAGTCATTGACTTAAGCTCTCGCTAACGATTAAATGGCTCGTGTTACACTGTTTAAACAGCGTGCCCGGGCCATTTTTAGTTTTTGGCTCTTAATTTGCGAAAAACGATAACTATGCTTCCTTATAATAAGGATAAGTATAAGCGCATAAGGAATTAAATAAGTATGAATACTGGTATTACAGATCCCCTAAATGCATTGGTCCCTATGGTTGTTGAGCAAACACCAAAAGGTGAGCGCTCGTATGATATTTATTCGCGACTTTTAAAAGAGCGTATTATTTTTTTAACAGGCCAAGTTGAAGACAACATGGCAAACCTAATTTTAGCGCAAATGCTATTTTTAGAATCAGAGAACCCTGATAAAGATATTTTCTTATACATAAATTCACCGGGTGGCTCAGTAACTGCTGGTATGGCAATTTACGACACAATGAACTTTATCAAACCTGATGTGAGTACTATTTGTGTAGGACAAGCAGCGAGCATGGGGGCATTTTTGCTTACCGCTGGTGCTAAAGGTAAACGTTTTTGCTTACCTAACTCACGTGTAATGATCCACCAACCTTTAGGTGGTTTCCAAGGTCAGGCGTCTGACTTTGAAATACACGCCAAAGAAATACTATCTATTAAAGATAAGCTAAATCGCTTAATGGCAGAACACACGGGTCAGCCGTTAGATGTGATTTCAAAAGATACTGATCGTGACAACTTCATGAGCGCTTCAGAAGCTGTAGAGTATGGCTTAGTTGACTCAGTATTTGCAAATCGCGATAAAAAGTAAGCGCTTGGTGAGCAGGGGACCTGTTAATCACTTTTAGTTACTATGCGAAAAACAATAAATTTTGTTATAGTTAAGCGTATTGAAATAGCCACCATAAACCTTGGTGGCCAACGTAATAAGATGAGGTAGCTGAATGTCTGACACTCCTACAGACGGCGACAAAAGTAATAAATTGTTATACTGCTCTTTTTGTGGCAAAAGCCAGCACGAAGTACGCAAATTAATTGCAGGCCCTTCAGTATACGTTTGTGATGAATGTGTAGAGTTGTGTAACGATATTATCAGGGAAGAGATCAAAGATATTGCTCCTAAGCATGACTCGTCTGATAAACTACCTGTTCCAAAAGAAATTCGAAAACACCTAGACGACTACGTTATCGGCCAAGACCATGCGAAAAAAGTATTGTCTGTTGCTGTTTACAACCATTACAAACGTCTTCGTAATCAATCAACCAAGCAAGATATTGAGCTTAGCAAAAGTAATATTTTGCTAATAGGTCCGACTGGTAGTGGTAAAACATTATTAGCAGAGACGCTGGCTCGTTTACTTGACGTACCGTTTACAATGGCTGATGCAACGACACTTACCGAAGCCGGTTACGTGGGCGAGGATGTAGAAAATATCATCCAAAAACTATTGCAAAAATGCGACTACGATGTGGAAAAAGCACAGCGTGGCATTGTATACATTGATGAAATAGACAAAATTTCTCGCAAATCAGATAACCCATCAATCACGCGCGATGTGTCGGGTGAAGGTGTGCAACAAGCATTACTTAAGCTGATTGAGGGTACGATTGCTTCTGTGCCTCCTCAAGGTGGACGCAAACACCCACAGCAAGAATTTTTACAAGTAGATACGTCTAAAATCTTGTTTATTTGTGGTGGTGCGTTTTCAGGGCTTGATAAAGTCATTGAGCAACGTAGCCATAAAAATACTGGCATTGGTTTTGGCGTTAGTGTTAAAGAGTCTGCAGAAACGCGTTCTTTAAGCGAGACGTTTAAAGACGTAGAGCCTGAAGATTTAGTAAAGTACGGTTTAATACCTGAATTTATTGGCCGTTTACCTGTAGTTGCTACACTCACAGAGTTAGATGAAGCTGCACTCGTACAGATTCTAAGTGAGCCTAAAAACGCGATTACTAAACAGTTCTCAGTGTTATTTGGTATGGAAGATGTAGAGCTTGAGTTCCGTGATGATGCTTTATCTGCTATCGCTCACAAAGCGATGGTTCGTAAAACCGGTGCACGTGGTCTTCGCTCTATCGTAGAAGGTATTTTACTAGATACCATGTACGAACTTCCATCTATGGATGATGTCAGCAAAGTAGTTATTGACGAAACGGTAATTAAAGGTGAGTCTGATCCAATCTTGATATATGAAAATAATAATCAAGATAAAGCAGCATCTGAATAGTTTTTAAGCTATTTGCATTAAAAAGGAGCCTAGGGCTCCTTTTTTTATAATTAATTTAAACGAGTCGGGGAAAATTGTTGAACTTTAATGTGGTTATCCCCATATACTTGAGTAATCTTTTAAATAAATGAAGTGCGAAGAGAAATATAATGACGCTTGAGAGAACCGACCAAGTCGAAATCCCAGTGCTAGCACTGCGCGATGTTGTGGTGTATCCACACATGGTGATCCCGCTTTTTGTAGGCCGTGAAAAATCAATAAAATGCCTTGAAGCGGCAATGGATAAAGACAAACAAATTTTCTTGGTTGCACAAAAAGATGCAACTGTAGACGAACCAGAGCAAGATGATATTTATCGCATTGGTACTATTGCAACTGTACTTCAATTATTAAAACTCCCTGACGGAACAGTAAAAGTATTGGTAGAAGGCACACAGCGCGCTGAAATCAAAGACTTCGTTGATAACGACGAGTTTTTTGTTGCCGATGCTCAATTTATTGAATCAGATTTAATTGATGAACAAGAGCAAGATGTATTTATTCGAAGCGCAATTAGCCAATTTGAAGGCTATGTAAAGCTCAATAAAAAAATTCCACCAGAAGTGCTCACTTCGGTATCAGGTATTGATGAACCAGCGCGACTTGCAGACACAATGGCTGCGCATATGCCGTTAAAAGTGCCTGAAAAACAAAAAGTGTTAGAAATTTCAAGCGTGACTGAGCGCTTAGAATACCTAATGGCCCTGATGGAAGGTGAAATCGACTTATTGCAGGTTGAGAAGAAGATCCGTACCCGCGTTAAAAAGCAGATGGAAAAATCTCAGCGCGAGTATTACCTCAACGAGCAGATGAAAGCCATTCAAAAAGAGCTTGGTGAACTTGATGATGTTCCTGATGAGTTTGAAGCGCTCAAAAAGCGTATTGAAGAATCGGGTATGTCATCAGAAGCACAAGAAAAAGCCACGACAGAACTTAATAAACTTAAGATGATGTCGCCAATGTCCGCTGAGGCAACGGTTGTACGTTCTTACATCGACACATTAATTAACGTGCCATGGAAAAAACGTTCAAAAGTTAAAAAAGATTTGGCTGGTGCACAAAAAATATTAGACAGCGAACACCATGGTCTTGATAAAGTAAAAGAACGTATTTTAGAGTACCTAGCGGTACAACAGCGTACTAACAAGCTTAAAGGTCCAATTTTGTGCCTTGTAGGACCTCCAGGTGTCGGTAAAACATCACTTGGTCAGTCGATTGCCCGTTCTACTGGCCGTAAGTATATTCGTATGGCGTTAGGCGGTGTTCGTGATGAAGCCGAAATCCGAGGCCATCGTAGAACGTATATTGGTTCTATGCCAGGTAAGCTAATTCAAAACATGACAAAAGTAGGGGTCAAAAACCCACTATTTTTATTAGATGAAATCGACAAAATGTCTTCAGATATGCGTGGCGACCCAGCTTCAGCATTGTTAGAAGTACTGGATCCTGAGCAAAACAGCCATTTTGCCGATCATTATCTTGAAGTAGATTTTGATTTATCGGATGTTATGTTTGTCGCTACTTCGAATAGTTTTAACATCCCTGGTCCTCTTTTAGACCGTATGGAAGTTATTCGTTTGTCAGGATATACAGAAGACGAAAAGCTTAATATTGCAAAAGAGCACCTGATCACTAAGCAAGTAAAGCGCAACGGCTTAAAAGACAACGAGATTGAAATAGACGATAGTGCAATTATCGGCATTATTCGCTATTACACACGTGAAGCGGGTGTCCGTAATCTAGAGCGAGAAATTTCTAAGTTGTGCCGTAAAGCTGTTAAAAATATTCTGATTGAAAAAGACACTAAAACGGTGACTATTAATCAAGATAATTTAGAAGAGTACTTAGGCGTTCAACGTTTTGACTATGGTAAAGCAGAAGACGGTGATCGTATTGGTCAAGTTACAGGTCTTGCATGGACTGAGGTTGGTGGTGATTTACTGACAATCGAATGTGCAGCCGTGCCAGGAAAAGGTAAATTGACCTACACCGGTTCACTTGGCGATGTAATGCAAGAGTCGATTCAAGCAGCAATGACCGTTGTGCGTAATCGTGCTGATACTTTTCGCATCAACAGTGATTTTTATGAAAAGCGTGACATTCATGTTCACGTTCCTGAAGGTGCAACACCAAAAGATGGCCCAAGTGCTGGTGCAGCCATGGTGACTGGTCTGGTATCGAGTTTAACAGGTAACCCAGTTAAAGCTGATGTTGCTATGACTGGCGAAATAACGCTTCGTGGTGAAGTTCTGCCTATTGGTGGCTTAAAAGAGAAGTTACTAGCTGCGCACCGTGGTGGAATAAAAACCGTTATTATTCCAAAAATTAACGAACGTGACTTAAAAGAGATCCCAGATAACGTACTGGCAGGTCTTGATATTCACCCAGTGACATGGATTGATGAGGTGTTAAAACTTGCTTTGGTACATCCTGTTGAGAGTTTTTCAGTCGAAACAGAGAAAAAGCAGTAAAAAACGTAAAAAAAGTGCTTTTTAGGGCTTTTCAAATCTAAACGGTATGATAAGTTAAGCACTGGTTTTCAAGCCTAGGCCTTATGTGGCCTAGGCTCAAGAAAAATATAATCATGTGAGCATTACAAGTTTGCTCTAAAATTTTCAAAAAAGTGATGTTAGTTTAAAAAACCATCGCTCTTGATAATAACAATGAAAGAGGATGATATTGTGAATAAATCTCAATTAATCGATCAAATCGCAGCTGATGCTGACATTTCTAAAGCGGCTGCAGGTCGTGCACTTGATTCATTCATCGAATCTGTATCTGGCGCGCTTAAAGATGGCGACTCAGTTGCACTTGTTGGTTTTGGTACTTTCTCAGTACGTGAACGTGCTGCACGAGCTGGCCGTAACCCACAAACTGGTGAAACTATTCAAATCGCTGCTGCAAATATTCCAGCTTTCAAAGCCGGTAAAGCGCTTAAAGACGCAGTAAACTAATCAATAGTTTAAACAGATTAGTTATGGCGAAAGTAAAGTTACTTAATCAGCCTAACAGTTGAATTGAGTAACTTTACCGCTAGTTACTTCAAGTGAAAAAGCGTATCTGGTAAGATACGCTTTTTTTACATGTGACAAGGTATTGAGCCTTGATCAAAAAGAGATAAACAAATGCTTGAGAAAATCAGAGAAGGTTCGCAAGGACCTGTAGCCAAAATAATTTTAGGCGCGGTGATTTTATCTTTTGCTTTAGCAGGGATCGGTAGTTACCTAGGTCAAACCACGGAACAACCTGTTGCTGAAGTAAACGGAGTTAAAATTAGCCAAACGGAATTTAACCGCGCGTACCAAAACGAACGTAATCGTTTAGAGCAACAATTTGGTGAGTACTTTACACAAATTGCTGCAGATCCAAATTATATGGCACAAATTCGTCAAGGTGTAATTGACCGCTTAGTACAACAAGAATTGCAATCACAGTTAGCGGCAGAATTAGGCCTTCGCGTAAGCGATGATACAGTTCGTAAAACAATTTTAGAATTGCCTTACTTCCAACTTGGCGATAAATTTAATAACGATCGTTATTTACAAGTAATTCGTCAAATGAACTTCCAACCAGATACTTTTCGTGAATACCTTCGCGAAGATATGACGCGCAGTCAGTTAGTATCAGCAGTTGCAGGCACAGACTTTGCGCTTGAAAGCGAGCTTAAAAGTGCTATTGCTCTTCAACAACAAACTCGTAGCATTGATTACTTAGTAATTAATAAAGAGTCACTTGCAGATAATGTCGAAGTATCAGAGCAAGAAGTTTCAGATTACTATGATCTAAATGCATCGCAGTTTTTATCACCAGAACTTATCTCGGTGAACTATGTCGAATTGAAAGCTGAAAATATTGTTGTTGGTTCAGTGACTGAAGAAGATGTGAAAGCGTCTTATGAGCAAAATAAGGCGCAATATGTTGAGCCTGAAAAACGCCGTGTGTCACACATATTAATAGATAATAGTGAAGACGATGATGCAGCTAAAGCTAAAGTCGATGCGCTTTATGCTGAGCTTCAACAAGGTGCAGACTTTGCTGAACTCGCAGAGTCTTCATCTGATGATATCGTTAGCGCAGAGATGGGCGGTGACATTGATTGGATTGAACGTGATGTAATGGATCCTGCATTTGAAGATGCAGCATTTTCACTTGAAGCGAAAGGTGATTTTTCAGAAGTGGTTGCGTCAGAGTTCGGTTATCACATCATTAAACTGACTGATATTCAGCCACAACAAGTTAAACCATTTGATGATGTAAAAGCGGACTTACGTGCTGAATTAGAGCGTGCTGAAAAAATTGATGCGTTTTACGATAAGCAAACCGAAATGGGTGCAATCGCGTTTGAAATTTCAGATCGTTTAGATGATGCAGCAGAAGTTGCTGAACTAGAAGTTCAGTCAACCCCTCTTTTAGCATTGAACGCTTTACCTGAGCCGTTAAATACACCGGCTGTTATTACTGCACTAACATCTGTTGACTTACTTGAAGACAGAGTTAACTCTGAAGTTATTGAGTTGGGCGATGAGCACATTGTTATCGTGCGTATTAACGAGCATCAGCCAGCGTCAACCAAACCTTTAAGTGATGTAAGTGAACAGATTAAAACACGCTTGGTAAATGACAAGACCTCTGAGCTTGCCAAAGATAAAGCGCGTAGTTTGTTTGCTGAAATTCAAGCAGGTAAAAGTTTGAATGATATTGCAACTGAGCAAGACTTAACGCTTCGTCAAGAGTCACAACTAAATCGTCAAAGTTTTGCTGTGTCGCCTGCGATTGTTACTCAGGCATTTAAAATGGCTCACCCAGCAGACACTGCAGTGATAGATGTTGTTGACTTAAATAACGGTGATGCAGCGATTGTTGCACTTAACTCAGTGACAGATGCTACAGTAACCGCTGATATTGACCCACAAGCTAAACAAAGCATTACAATGGCTCAAGCAAACAAAAACTATATGGTTTTCATAGAGTCGCTTAAAGCTAAAGCTGAACTTAATTTACCAGTAGTTGAACAAGCTGCTGAATAAGTTAATTTTGGTTATTAAAAAAGGCGCCTCTGAGCGCCTTTTTTATTGCTTTAAATTCGGGTGTGCTTATACCACTGCGTCATAATACTAATCATTTTAGGGCGCTAGATAGGCCTTGCAATAAATTCAATACGGTTACCGCTAGGCTCTCTTATCATCATGTGCTGCGCAGGGCCTTTACCCAAATTCTCTGGTGCAAATTCTATAGTAATATTATTTTGCATTTTTAAGTGCTTATGCAGCTTGCTTAACTTTTCAATACTCTCAACACTGAGTGCTAAATGGTGCAGGCCCACATTTTTTGCTCGATTAAACTCTACACGTTTTTCATTATTCTTAATTCGCCACAATGTAATGGTTGTTTTTTTATTAGATAAAAAGTACGCAGGATAAGTTGGATCATTTCCCAGCACTTTAAAACCAAGCACATCACTAAAAAACGCTTTAGATGAATTTAAATCTGAAACAGTTAAACCTAAATGATCAATTCCGCCAACCCAGTTTTTAACTTTGTTAGAGGGCTCGGCAATAGCAGAGGCTGATAAAATCAGTAGGGGAGTAATACTAAGTAGTGTGTGTTTGAGCATGGAGTGGCCTTGTTAAAAAGTAAAAGTTAATAACAAGACCTTCTAAAATGCACTTACATAACAAAAAATTGCATTAACAGCTTAATAGACGCTGCGTTATTTTTGACTGAGGGTTATTAAATACATTTTCTGTTAAACCATACTCAACCACCTCGCCTTTATCTAGCACTATGACTTGATCACTAATATGGCGTACTAAACTAAGGTGATGGGTGATCATGACATAAGTTAAACCCGTTTCACGTTGTAACTTGAGTAATAAATTTACTATTTGGGCTCGTATAGATGGGTCTAAAGACGATACGGCTTCATCGAGTACCATCACCTTAGGATCTAAAATAAGCGCCCTGGCAAAAGCCACACGTTGTAATTGTCCAACACTGAACATATGTGGATAGTAATGTTGGTGATCGACTAGCAATCCAACTTTAGAGAGTGTTGTATTTATTTTTTCTGAGCGCTCTTCTTCATCAAAGTCCGTATTGTATTGCAAGCAATCATCAAGCATGTCGCCAATAGTTAAACCTGGGTTTAACGACGCCCCTGAGTCTTGAAAAATCATTCTAATGTGACGACATTGGTTATCACGAATACCGTTATCTTCTATTACATTGCCTTCAAGTAATATTTGCCCAGTGTTTGCGTTATCGGCACCGGCAAGTAACTTAGCTAACGTACTTTTCCCCGAGCCTGTTTCACCAATTACGGCAATGGTTTCACCTTTACCAATACAAAAAGAAATGTTTTTTAGCACTTCAAATTTTTTGCGTTTAAATAAACCCGCTCGCACATCAAATGTTTTAGATAGCGCTTGTACTTTAAGAGTAGGCTGCATTACTTCACCTCCTTTATAAGCGGAAAGTGACAAGCGTAGCTGTGCCCACTGTGTTTAGTGAGGACAGGTGTAACTACACAATCTTTTTGTGCTTGTGGGCAACGTGGCCCAAGTCGGCAACCAATTGGTAAATGTTGTAAAGTAGGAATAGTACCTTTAAGCGCATAAAACGGTTCTTTATGAGCCAAGCCCTGCTCGTAATCTGGCAAGCTTTTCAAAAGTGCTTGTGTGTATGGATGGCGAGGTTGCTTAAATATTTTATGAGTTGGACCTGCTTCAACCATTTGCCCGCAATATAAAACATGAATCCCATGAGACCAATCAGCAATCTCTTCAAGCTCGTGTGAAATCATTAAAATAGACATATTCTTGAGTTGATTAAGGCTTTTTAATAACCTAAACACTTGCGCACGGGTAGTACTCTCAAGTGCTGTAGTCGGCTCATCAGCAATCAATAGCTTAGGTGTTCGGGCAATTGCCATTGCAATCATTACCTTTTGGCACACACCTTCTGAGAGCTCATGAGGGTAGCTGTCTAGTACCGCTTCATGGTTTTTGATACCAACTTTATGGATAAGTGCTTTAACGCGGTCTTTTCGTTCGCGATTTCGTTTTAAAAAGAACCCCTTGCGAGCGACTTCAGGTAAGGTTTCAGCAATTTGATTAAAAATTTTCGCTGTAGGGTCAAGGCAACGGCTAGGATCTTGATAGATCATTGCAATATCTTTGCTAACCGTTTGTCTGCGTTGCTCCGGAGTGAGGCGCATTAGGTCAACACCACGCCAGTGAATTCTATCAGCGGTTATATTCCAGCGTTCGTTTAATACACCAACGATTGCTTTTGCGATTAGGCTTTTACCTGAGCCTGACTCACCTACAAGCGCATGCACTTCACCTTCTTTTAAGCTAAAGCTGACCCTGTCAACTGCTCTTATAACTGTTTCTGAAGTGCGCAGTTCAATGGTTAAATTTCTAACATCTAATAATTGCATTTAATCGGCCTTGCGCTCTTTTAGCACTTGTCTAAGTCCATCGCCTACTAAATTGGTCGATAATACCGCTAAAAATAATAATACGCCTGGTAAGGCAACCGTCCAAGGTGCTAAATAAATTAGGCCAAGGTTTTCTGCCAATATGGCACCCCATTCAGTGGTTGGGGGTTGTGCGCCTAACTTTAAAAAACCCAACGCAGAAATATCTAGTATGGCCGTAGACAGTGCCATAGTAAAAATAACCACTATGTGTTCATAAATATTAGGAAAAATACCGCGCGATATAATATGCCAATTTGAAGCGCCGTCGAGCTTAAACGCCGTAATGTAATCTTTGCTTAGCTCTTCTACTATTAGGTTTCTAATCGAGTGAATAAACTGCGGTAGTAAGGCTAAAATAATAGCCCATACTGTATTCATCAAGCCCGGGCCTAATACTGCAATAATGATAATAGCCAATAATAAAGACGGTATTGAAAGAGTGATATCAAGTAAGTGGTTTAAAAAGCTTGAACGCATACCTCGACTAATGCCAGCAAATGTGCCGACTAATACACCAATTATGGTGGTCAATAATGCAGCGACGACCGATAAACCAAATGTATAGGTTGCGCCGTTCATTAAACGCGACAACACATCGCGTCCTAAATCATCAGTGCCTAAAATAAAACGCACATCGCCCATTTCTCGCCACGAGGGTGGAATAAGTAGCGCATCACTGTGCTGCTGGTTTACCCCATAAGGCGCTAAAAATGGTGCGCTGGCAGCGAGTAAGGCAAATGCCAAAAACACCCATAAACCAACAAGGGCAGGGTGGTTGTTTTTAAATTTTCGCCAAAATCGCGCCAGTGGCGATTTATTCGACTCTTCAGAAAATACCTTAAACTTTGCCATGGGCTTGGTTCCGTGAGAGTGGGTCGAATAAACTATAAAGAAGTTCGGTTGTTATAGTGGCTAAAATAACAAATAAGGATACAGCCATTAGGC
Organism: Pseudoalteromonas sp. BSi20480; assembly: GCF_000241365.1. Classification (NCBI taxonomy): domain Bacteria; kingdom Pseudomonadati; phylum Pseudomonadota; class Gammaproteobacteria; order Alteromonadales; family Pseudoalteromonadaceae; genus Pseudoalteromonas; species Pseudoalteromonas sp. BSi20480. The sequence continues at coordinate 12,809 of NZ_BADX01000012.1, forward strand.
CTCCCTGAATTGCAGGAAAGTCGCGCTGGTAAATACTGTCTATCAACCAGCGGCCAATACCAGGCCACGAAAAAATAACTTCGGTGATCATAGCAAGTGTTATTAGTGTACTGAATTGCAAGCCAATTTTTTTAATTACCGGTAAAAGCGCATTGCGCAGTGCATGATGCATGATTAATTGGCGTCTGTTTAATCCCTTCGCGCGTGCTGTTTTAATAAAATTCTGATCCATTATTTTCAACATTGATTCGCGGGTAAATCTTACAAGCACGGTGGTTGGGTATGTGGCAAGCACAATTGTGGGCAGTGTTAAGTGGTGTAATGCATCTACAAATGCCATTCCTTTATACGGAAAGCCGGCAAGCATGATATCAATGAGCATAAACCCGCTGGCTGCTGGAATTTCATAAAGAAGCCCCATTCTACCCGACATAGGAAACCACCCCAATTTGAGCGAAAAAATCATAATTAGTAATAAAGCTAACCAGAATACAGGCATAGAATAGCCCACAATAGTGGTTGAATTAATAAGCTTATCTGGCCAGCGATTGTAATACGCTGAGCCTATAATACCTGCAGGCACGCCAACAAATATAGACACAATAAGTGCATACACACTAAGCTCTAATGTGGCTGGTAATAAATCAAGGATATGTGAAAAAACATTGTCGCCAGAGGCAAACGATAATCCCCAATCACCCTGAAAAACTCGCCCTAAAAAGGCGAGGTATTGCATAAAATAATTACTGTTATAAAAGTATTTATCTTCTAATTGCGTATTTTGAGAAAAATTATTACTCGGAACGCCACTTAAATTACTTAATGGATCACCAGGGAATAAGTACGCCAACGAAAATGTAAAAATGCTGAGCATGAGCAACATAAAAAGTAATAAACCAAGACGGCGTAAAATATAATCGAGGATCATTACTTTTTCCTCGCATTGGCTAACGAAATAGCCCCAAATGGGCCAAGCTCTATGCCGTCTACATCGGCACTGCTTGCTTGAAACCGTAACCCATGAGCAATGGGCAACAAGGGTAATTCATCCATGATAAGCGACTGCACATCTGCGTAGTATTTTTTTCGCATATTTAAGTCTGTCGTATCGAGTGCTTGCGCCAGTAATAGATCAAATTTAGGGTTGCACCAATTGGCTGGGTTTTTGCCACTAAATGTTGCTGAGCAGCTTAATAACGGGCTAAAGAAGTTATCGGGGTCTGGCGTATCTGCTGCCCAGCCGAGGAGCACGCTATCGTGTCTGTGCTCTCCAATTCGCTGAATAAACGTATTCCACTCGTATTCTACAATACTGACGTTAACACCTACTTTGCGTAAGTCACTTTGCATTAATTCAGCCATTTTACGTGCATTGGGGTTATAAATACGACTCACTGGCATGGCCCAAATATTCATATCAAACCCATCAGAAAAGCCGGCTTCAGCGAGTAGCTTTTTAGCAAGGTCAGGGTCAAATGATGGCATACTTGTTTGAGCGTTAAAAGCCCATGAGGTTGGTGGTAACATCGATTCGGCACGTGTTCCATTACCGTAATATACCGCTTGCATTATTTTATCTGTATCAATTGCATGTGCAAGCGCCTTGCGAACTCGAATGTCGTCAAAAGGTGGGCGTTCTGTGTTAAAAGCCCAGTATCCAACATTGAGGTTGGTTTCTTTTTCAATATTAATATCTTCACGCTGAGCTAAAATACTCAACTGAGCACTACTAGGATGAGCGGCTAAGTCGCACTCTTTAGTAAGGAGTTTTGCGATTCGGGCTGTGCCATTAGGGGTAATGTCGTAAACGAGTTGTTCAAGGGCAACGTCGTGTTTCCAATAATCGGGGTTACGGTAAAAGCGGACTAAATTATCACGGCGATATTCACGATAAATATAAGGACCAGTGCCTACAGGGTATTGATCAAAAAATTCTTCTTGCTCTGCAGCTTTACGTTTCATTGCATACTCGGCCGATAAAACAACCGCAAAGTCAGTGGCCATGTTAGCTAAAAAACTACTTTCAGCATTAAATAATTCAAATCTAACTTGGTGGTCAGACACGCGAACAATTTTACGAATAAGCTGATCAACGCCTACACTTTGAAAATAAGGGTAACTGGCATCACCCACAAAATGATAAGGGTTGTACACATCAAATAAGCGGCTAAAGGTAAAAATTACGTCATCGGCGTTAAAAGTCCGGCTAGGTGTAAAGTACGCGGTGGTATGAAATGGTACGTCTTTGCGAAGCGTAAAGGTGACCGATTTACCATCTTTACTTACTTTCCAATCTGTTGCGAGTTCGCTCTGAAACTCAGCAGTAACCGGATCAATACTTATTAAGCGGTCATAAAGCTGATTGGCAATAATATCAATAGTTGAGCCTGTGGTTGTCACTTGTGGGTTAAACGACACAGGGTTTGCCTCGGCGCAATAGACCAAGCCTTGGTTTTTTTCTTCAATAACGCGTTCTTCACTATCTAAGCAGCCAACTAAAGTGCCTGCTAGTAAAGCAAGTAAAAATTTATGCACACGCATAACCTCTAACTATTGTTGATCCAACAAATTGTATTTTTTTAGATACCCACGTAATTGATGATACGTTAAACCAAGGACTTCTGCAGTTTTCTTTTGATTAAATTGGCTGTGCTCAAGCGCTTTGTTAATCATATTTATTTCAAATTCATTTGAGCGTTCTTTTAAGCTACAAGGAAATTGAATATTGGCTTCAACTTTTTGCTCAGAAACGTTTACAGGCGCTGCAACAGAAACAGGCTCAGCACTAACATGTTGAGTGGTTATTGGTGCTTTAATACGCGCTTTAGGTCTAAATGGACTTTCGAATGGGTCTAAAATAATCTGGTGAACGGGAATATGTTCACTTCCGTGGCGATATAAGCTACGTTCAACCACATTTTTAAGCTCACGAATATTACCAGGCCAGTTATACGATAAAAGCGTTTCTGTAGCGCTTCGAGTAAACCCGCTGAATAGCTCCCACTCTAAATCGCGTGCCATGTTCATCGCAAATTGCTCTGCAAGCAGCATAATATCGTCTTGACGTTCACGCAGTGGGGGAAGCGTTATTACATCAAATGCTAATCTATCAAGTAAATCACTTCTAAACTCACCTTGTTCAGCAAGGTGTGGTAAGTCTTCATTGGTGGCGCATACTAGGCGAGTATCTACTTTTACAGTTTGCTTGCCGCCAACACGTTCAAACTCACCATACTCTATAACGCGTAGGAGTTTTTCTTGCACCATGGCGGATGTATTTGCTAATTCATCCAAAAATAGTGTACCGCTGTTAGCTCGTTCAAAACGGCCTTCGTGACGTTTACTGGCCCCCGTAAATGCGCCGCTTTCATGACCAAACAATTCACTTTCGAGCAGGTTCTCGTTCAATGCAGCACAATTTAGTTTTACGTAGTTTTGATCCCAACGTTTAGATAAAAAATGCAGGCGGGCAGCTATAAGCTCTTTACCTGTGCCTCGTTCGCCAATAATAAGCACCGGCTTATCTAGATTAGCTAGTTGCGATACTTGATCCAAAACAGATAAAAAGCTGTCTGATTGGCCCAGTAAATTGTCTTGTTGGCGATATTGGCTCATATTCCCTAAGTCTTAGTCATTTTTACTAACTGTTAGTGTATTTCATAATTATGAATAACTAAAGTAATTTGTATATTTAGTTTAACTTAATGAAAATACAGTGTATTTTAGTTTTTAAAAAGTTGGCAAGCATATTGATACTAGTTAAAGCAGACTAACTAAGTTTTAATTACAGAGGTAAATGTTATGGGAATTTTTTCACGTTTTGCAGATATTGTTAATTCTAATATCAATGCCATTTTAGATAAAGCAGAAGACCCAGAGAAAATGGTGCGTCTGATTATCCAAGAAATGGAAGATACACTAGTAGAGGTTCGCTCTACGTCAGCTAAAACTCTGGCAGAGAAAAAAGAAATTGTTCGCCGCCTAGATACACTTAAAGTTCAAGTAAGTGACTGGCAAGAAAAAGCTGAGTTAGCACTTAGTAAAGACCGCGAAGATTTAGCTCGTTCAGCATTGCTCGAAAAGCAAAAGTCGGCAGATGCAGTGACGGCTGTTGAAGGTGAACTTGAGCATGTAGAGTCTCATATTGAGAAGCTTCAGCAAGAAGTGACCACGTTACAAGAAAAGTTAGCTGATGCTAAATCACGTCAAAAGGCAATAATTCTTCGTCAGCGTTCAGCTGAGTCGCGCCTAGAAGTGAAAAAAGCACTTGATAGCTCGAAGGTAGAAGATGCACTTAATCGCTTTGAACGTTACGAAACTAAAATTGATGGACTAGAATCTCAAATAGAGTCTTACGATTTAGGTAAGCAAACGTTAGCAGACGAAATTGCTGATTTACAAAAAAATGAAAAAATTGATGATGAGCTAGCTGAACTTAAAAAGAAGCTTGCTGATAAGTAATTTACGCAGGGGCATGTAATGTGCCCCACTGCTTAACAAATTTGAACGGATTGTCAGGAGAGGGTTATGTTTGATCCAGAGATACTAGTTGCACCATTTATCTTGTTTATGATTTTTGTTGCGCCACTGTGGTTAATTTTACACTACCGTAGCAAAAAACAAGTAAGCCAAGGGTTAAGTGAACACGAACATCGCCAGTTATTAGAACTAGCACACAAAGCTGAACGTATGGCTGATAGAGTCGAAACACTTGAAGCATTGCTAGACCAAGAGTCACCACAATGGAGACGCAAAGTATGAATGCCAAACGCGAATTATTAAGAGACCCACAACGCGGTAAAATAGCCGGAGTATGTGCGGGATTAAGTGACTACTTTAATATGGAGTTATGGTTAGTTCGCATTATATTTGTTAGTGCGGTACTGCTAGCAGGTGGCCCATTGTTTGTGGTAGCGTATATTGCAGCGTGGTTTATATTAGACAAAAAAGAGCCAACGACTGCACATGCGAGCAGCTCAACAAAAGCTGACGATCCGTTAGAGGTAAAATTTAAAGTATGGCAAAAGGGTGAGCCACCGCGCCGCGCTTTACAAGATTTAAAAGAGCGTTTAGCGCGAGTAGATACACGCCTTCAGGATATGGAACGCCATGTTACCTCAAGCGAGTTTACGGTAAGCCGTGAAATCAACAAACTTTAAAGGATTTAATAGCACTTTGTTCGGTGATTAAGCATCAATGAAGTGCTAGCCCATTATGAGTCGTACTTCATTTGCTAAAAAGACCTTTAAAAGTATTAAAGGCAATGCCCAAAAAGCCCTTCACCGTAGTTTAGATCAGCATGTAAAATTGGCTGTAACTGGGTTAAGCGGTAGCGGTAAAACCGCCTTTATTACAGCTCTAGTCAAGCAGTTAACTACACAGGCTAACGATAAAAACCTTCCTTTTTTTGATGTAATGCGAGAGCAGCGCCACATAGCCACTAAAGTTGTACCGCAAGAGGCGTTAAAGGTCCCAACTTTTGACTATCCGCGAGCACTCAATGCTTTACTCCCAAGTGATGGGATGCCTACATGGCCTGCATCAACCGAGCGTATTAACACCTTGCGTTTGGCTATTAAATACCAAAGTGCCTCAGGGTTACGTGGGCATTTTTCGCCACAATCTACGTTGTATTTAGATATTATTGACTACCCTGGTGAATGGCTACTTGATTTACCTATGCTTGAGCAAAGCTATAGCCAGTGGTGCGAGCAACAATATCCGCTGTTATTACAGCACCCGCGTGTGAACACCTCTAGTGAATTTTTAAATGCGCTTGATCAGCTTGATTTAAACGCGCCTGTGGATGAGAGCGTACTTGCGAAAATTGCTGAACTTTATCAACATATGCTTGTGGGTCTCAAGAAAGACACCAAACTAGCTATGTTACAACCTGGGCGAATGCTTATGCCTGGTGATTTAAAAGGCGCGCCGCTATTATTGTTTTTCCCTGTTAATTTTAAGCAGGTTAATAGCGATGATATTATTGCTGGGTCAAATTTAGAGCATCTCATTAAGCGCTTTAATGCCTATGTAAAAGAAGTGGTTAAGCCTTTTTATAACGAGCACTTTAAACATTTTGACCGCCAAATTGTGTTAGTTGATGTATTAAGTGCTTTAAACGAAGGCCACGAAACACTACAAGAGCAAAGTAGCGTAATCAACCAATTACTCGCTCACTTTAATTACGGCGAATCGGGCTTTTTTAAGCGTTTATTTAAACCCAACATAGATAAAATACTCTTCGCGGCTAATAAGTCAGATCACATAAGTGCCAAGCACCACAAAGACTTAGCACTTCTACTTGATTCGCTAGTGCATGAGCAAACTAACTATTTAAAATTTGATGGCGTACAAATAGAAACCATGGCTATGTCGTCAATTACTGCAACGCAGCCGCGCCAAGTTACCGATAAAGGCCAAACACTAGAGTGTATTTACGGCAAGCCACTTAACGAGCAAGATTGGCTAACCTACTTACCCCCACAACCACCTAACCGCATGCTTAATAAAAATGAGTGGCCAGCGCAGGGTTTTGAGTTTTTGTCGTTTGCGCCTATGCCAACCCCCGACAAGCAACTTAAACATATTCGCCTTGATCATGTGATGCAGTATCTATTAGGAGACAAATTATCATGAGCGACACACAGCAAACTTTTCAAGCAGGTAGGCGAATTGATACCCAAGCAGATGAGCAGGTTGAGCCTACGCTTGCTCCTGCAAAAATAATTACTCAGGGTCAAAGTGAATACATTGAAGAGCCTGATGAAGAGTTTATTGAAGATGAAATAGACCTAGAGCCGGTATATAAAAAGTCAAAATGGCAAACGCTTAAAGGTGTGTTTGCCATAAGCTTTTTAGTACTGGTGTTACTTGAATTTGCTTATTCATTAGTATTTGCATTTCAACAGTCGATTGTTTTAGGCGGTGTGTATTTAACCGCAGTGGTAAGTGGTGTGCTTCTTATTGGGCGCATGTTATGGCGCGAATATAGAATGTTGCGCAGCCTTAAGCGCAATCAGTTACACCGCCAAGAAGCCGACAGGCTCTTAAATAGCGAGCAAGTAGGCGGCGCATTACCGTGGCTTAAAAAACTAAACAAGCACCAAAAGCTTAATAATTTTGACAGCTTTAAAAAGCAAGTTGCACTGCATCACAGTGATAAAGAAATAATGACCCTTTACGCAAATAGCTTGCTTATAACGCAAGACACGCAAGCTAAAAAGCTTATAAACCGTTTTGCAACAGAGTCAGCTTTATTAGTTGCACTGAGCCCCCTTGCGCTGGTGGATATGATGGCTGTGCTTTGGCGTGGTACTAAGTTAATTGAGCAAATAGGTAAAATTTATGGCATTGGTTTTGGTTACGCAAGCCGCATTAAGCTTTACCGTATGCTTATAAAACAAGTTATGTTTGTAGGCAGTGCAGAGCTTATCTCTGATTTAGCAGCCACTGCTCTCAGCGCAGAATTGCTTGGTAAGCTATCTGGGCGAGCCGCACAAGGTGTGAGTGCAGGGATTTTTACAGCGCGAATTGGCTATAAAGCAATGGAGTTAAGTCGCCCACTGCCAAAACTAGAACACAAGCGCAGCCTGTTGAAAGGGACCGTTCAGAGCATTGCAGGTAAAATTTTAAAACGAGGAAAAACAGAGCCCACACAATAACATGGAAATATTTGTGTACAGGTAAATGGGTAAACTTTGCACAAATAGCCATCTGAGCATCCGGCATGCTTGTGATTTAAACTGTGGTACGTTTTTATCTATGTCACTAACAACACATAATAAAAATGAGCACAAAGATAATGACCAAGCATCATCTTCATACACAATGTATCCATGGCCCGCAAAAAGCAAACGACCCGCATGGCGCACTTACGTCGCCTTTGTATCAAACCTCAACCTTTCATTTTGAAAATGCAGCACAAGGTGCCGCACGTTTTGCAGGTGATGAACCTGGTTATATTTACACCCGTTTAGGTAACCCAACGACCACCGAACTTGAACAAAAGATAGCACAGCTAGAGGGCTGCGAAGCCGCTGCGGCAACGGCTACAGGCATGGGCGCTGTGTCGGCATCGGTATTGAGCTTTTTATCACAGGGCGACCATCTTGTAGCATCAAGTGCATTATATGGTTGTACGTTCGCGTTTTTTGCACACATGTTACCGCGTTGGGGAATTGAAGTTACTTTTGTTGATATGACCTGCGAGGACGAGCTACGGGCTGCCATTAAACCTAATTCCAAAATGATATTTGTAGAAACACCAATAAACCCAACAATGGCTGTGATTGATTTAGCACTTATTGGCGCTATTGCTAAACAGCACAGCTTAATTAGCGTGGTAGACAACACCTTTTTAACGCCATTGCTGCAATCACCAAAACAATATGGCATTGATATCATTATGCACAGTGCAACCAAATACATAAATGGCCATGGCGATGTGGTGGCAGGACTTGTGTGTGGATCGCTTGAGCATATTACCTTGATAAAAATGACCGTACTAAAAGACATTGGTGCAACCATAAGCCCACACGATGCATGGCTTATAAATCGCGGATTAAAAACCTTAGCCATACGCATGGAGCGTCACTGTCAGAGTGCACAAACAGTGGCTGAATACCTAGAGGCGCATCATAAAGTTAATATTGTTTATTACCCCGGGCTTAAATCACACCCAGGAAATAAATTTATTGGTAATCAAATGAAAGCTGCAGGTGGCGTGATTGCGTTTGAAATAAAAGGCACTTTACAACAAGGTGCGCAATTTATTGATAGCATGAAGCTTTGTACACTTGCTGTAAGCCTAGGCGATGCCGAAACACTGATTCAGCATCCTGCGTCTATGACCCATTCTCCTTATTCACCAGAAGAGAGAGCTGCCGCTGGTATCAGTGACGGGTTGATCAGGCTCTCTGTTGGGCTTGAAGATGTTAACGACATTATTAGTGATTTAGACCAGGCGTTTACTCAAATCTTTTAGCTGTATTTATTTGTTTACACTTAATGCTGCACTTAAAGCCTTTAAATGTGAGGTTGTAACTTTAATGTGTCACATGTGTAATTTTAACTTTACGAATGAGGTAATCGCGCCAAGTACAGATGTTAGCTTGTCTATTAAACTTTTCTTCACTTTTACATAGTATGGGGTCACTCGATATTCAATAGGTTTGAGTATCACACTGACACCGATTTAGGGCTCACAACCCAGAAGGTACTTATGGCTAAAGCAAGTAAATACACATCCAAAACACCAGACGAAAATGGTGTTATACATTGGAGTGATGAAGAAAATAAAATTTGGTCTGAGCTTGTAGCACGCCAACTTGCGTGCATAGAGGGCAAGGCCTGCGATGAGTATATGGAAGGACTTAAAAAAATAAATCTTCCACACGACCGTATACCGCAACTAAGCGAGCTTAACGAGGTACTTCTTGCCACCACCGGTTGGCAAGTAGCGCCTGTGCCTGCACTTATCGATTTTGATGAGTTTTTTAGGTTGTTAGCAAATAAGCAGTTTCCGGTTGCCACGTTTATTCGAAGCCGTGAAGAGTTTGACTATCTTCAAGAGCCAGATATTTTTCATGAAATATTTGGCCACTGCGCTATGCTAACAAACCCTGATTTTGCCGAGTTCACACACAAATACGGGCAATTAGGGTATGCAGCGCAGAAAAAAGATCGTGTTTACCTAGCACGCATGTACTGGTTTACCGTTGAGTTTGGTTTAATGCAAACCGAAAACGGCCTGCGTATTTACGGTGGCGGAATTTTATCAAGCCCGGGTGAAACGCAGTATGTGTATTCAGATACACCAGAAATAACGCCTATGAGCGTAATTGATGTACTGCGAACGCCTTATCGCATTGATATTATGCAACCGCAGTACTACACCATTAATTCGATTCATGATCTGTTTGATATATCGCAAATGGATATTATGACTTTGGTTGAGCAAGCTAAAGAGCTTGGCTTGCATGACCCAAAATTTCCACCAAAAGAAAAATTAGCCAGTTAACTTTAATTTAAAAGAAACGCTAAAGTAAGGATTTAAAATGTCTTCATTAAGTGAACAAAAATGCGAAGCTTGCCACGTAGATGCACCAAAAGTGTCTGACGAAGAGCTTGCACAGCTTATTACAAAAATACCAGACTGGGTACCAGAAGTACGCGACAGCATTATGCAGCTAGAGCGTGTTTATAAATTTAAAAACTTTAAACAAGCTATCGCGTTTACTAACAAAGTAGGCGACATGGCAGAAGACGAAGGCCATCACCCTGGTTTATTAACCGAGTGGGGCAAAGTAACTGTAACGTGGTGGAGCCATTCAATTAAAGGCTTGCACAAAAACGACTTTATTTGCGCAGCTAAAACAGACGACGTATTTAACGCGCTGTAATTAAAAAATTAATTGAGCAAACCTAAAAGCACTTATTTTTATAAGCGCTTTTTTATTGGTGTTGGTAAACTATCACCCTTTATTAAAATTGTTACGACAAAAGCATATGGATAACAAAACGAATATTTACCATGTAATTATCTTCTTAGGTTGATTGTTTTGTGTCCGAGAATAATATAGGCTGTAAATGAAAGGATAGTTACATGCCAAAAAAACTGCAGCTGATTAACCCTGATGGACAGGCTAACTTTGGTTTATTCCCACAGGGGATTGAGCATATTAATTACTTAGATTTTGATTTAAGAAACGCAATGGATAAGCCATGCGGTAAACTTGCAAAAAAATTTAAGTTTAACCAGTTTCAGTTTATAAGCATTACTTGCGATGAATTAGTTATTGGGCTTGCAATCGTTGATTTAAAAATTGCCAGCAACTGTTTTGTTTATGTTTACAATTTAAAAACAGAGCAGTTAGACGAGCACAGCTTTGTAAATTTATTTTCTAAAAACACATTAATTGAGCCGCTGCCAAATTCTGGCAATAGTTATTTTAAAAAGGGTGATAACAGCGTTTACGTTAATACCACAGATAGACCCGGTGAACGAAAGGTAACAGTTAAAATAAGTACCACGCTGATCCTTGATGCAATAATTAACGAGTCAGATAATTACCTTCCTTTGAGTGTATGTGCTCGAGCTGGTTATGTTGGTTTTCATTTCACCCAAAAATCAGCCGCGCTAAATTGCTCTGGCACGCTTCTATTAAAAAATACCCGCTACGATTTTAGCCATATGAACGCATTGGCCTGTGTAGATTGGAGTGCAGGCTATATGCGTCGTGAAACATTTTGGAATTGGGCAAGCCTTGCCTGCAAATTACCTGATGGACGCTACTTGGGATTAAACCTTTCAGCAGGTGTAATTGAAACAGGATTTACTGAAAATGCTATTTGGCTTGACGGAAAGCTATACAAAATTGATATGGTTGATTTTAAGTTTAATCGTTATGGTAACGAAATTGATTGTGACAAGTGGGAACTCCACTCAAACGACGGCCTGATTAATCTTACTTTTGAACCTGTAAGCCAACGTTTTGATAAAACTAATTTACTCATTGTGGCCACGAATTTCACACAAAAAATCGGTCGTTATTTCGGTCAAATAACGCTTCCTAATGAAGTGATAACACTCAACGGGCAGTGGGGCTTAGCAGAAGATCACTATTCAAAATGGTAGATGTAGCTTTTGGGAATTAACGTATATAAACGAACGCTTTAAAAGAATGTAAGGCTCTAAATCTAAAAAGGTTCAGAGCCTTATTTTTTCATCAATAATTTATACTAATGCCATTGTTTTCTATTTAATCATCAATCGAGCGAAGTAGGGCGTTGATGCCTACTTTTTCGCGTGTTTGTTGATCTACTTTTTTCACAATGATTGCAGCGTAAAGGCTGTGTGTGCCATCTTTTGATGGTAGTGCACCTGGTACAACTACTGCGCCTGCAGGTACGCGGCCGTAGTGAATTTCGCCGGTTTCACGGTCGTAAATACGAGTGCTTTGGCTGATATAAACCCCCATTGAAATAACAGCGCCTTCTTCTACTACCACACCTTCAACAATTTCAGAACGTGCGCCAATAAAACAATTGTCTTCAATGATGGTTGGGTTAGCTTGTAGTGGCTCTAAAACGCCGCCTATGCCAACGCCGCCAGATAAGTGTACGTTCTTACCAATTTGTGCACATGAGCCAACAGTGGCCCATGTATCAACCATGGTGCCCTCGTCAACGTATGCGCCAATGTTTACGTACGAGGGCATAAGTACGACGTTTTTACCTACAAAGCTGCCTTTACGTGCTACTGCGTTAGGCACTACGCGCATGCCGCCTTGTTGAAATTGCTCTGGCGTGTAGTCGCTAAATTTAAGCGGTACTTTGTCGTAAAACTGATTAACGCCGTCGTTCATTGGTTGGTTGTCGCGAATACGAAAAGATAGTAAAACTGCTTTTTTAAGCCATTGGTGTACAACCCATTCGCCTGATATTTTTTCAGCAACACGCGCGGCACCGCTATCAAGTAGTTCTAGCGCGTCAATAATAGCTTGTTTTACATCGTTAGATACAGTGCTTGGGCTAATGTTGTCGCGGTTATCCCATGCGTTTTCGATCATTGTTTTTAAATCTGACATGTGTGTCCTCTTATTCTGTTTCGGCGTTGAATTTTTTACGTAATGCCTGATGAATTTTTGCTTGTTCTTCATCAGTCAGGGCTTGGTATTCGTTATTTGATACGACAAAGAAATCCTCTGCACGTTCACCTACCGTTGTTATGCGGGCTGCATGAATATGGAGTAAATGTGCTTGGAAAACTTCGGCTATTTTGGTTAGTAGACCGGGTATATCAACCGCTTGTATTTCAATTAAGCTGCGATCTTTTCTGGCATGTGGGCGCAGCACAATTTTGGGTTTGATATTAAAGTCTTTAAAACGTTGTGAGCGACTCTTTTTAAAGCGAATTTTTTTACGCGGGTCATTAAGTGCTTGCTCAAGGCCGCGTTTAATCGATTGCGCGCGGCTACTTGCGATAGGGTCGCCGCTGACTTCAAGAATAACAAAGCTAAACAGTACATAACCGTCTTTGGTGGTCAGTACTTGTGCGTGTTGGATCTGTGCCTTTTTAGTACCAATTATGTTTACTAAACGGGCAAATAGGGCACCCGAGTAAGGACTGTAAACAAACACTTGCGTGCCGCCGTGCATAGGCGCATTCGACACAATTACACTCGGTTGACTTAAATCGGTGCTATTTACTAAATGCTCGGTTTGCCACGATATTTGCTGCTCGCTAAATGCAGTAAAGTAGTTTGCTTTAAAGCGGCTCCAAATTAAGTCAATTTTTTCTTCAAGGTACCCTAAATTAAGCAGGCGTTGTTTTGCTTGGTGCTTTTTATCACGAATTTGGTCGCGTTGGTCCATTGGGTTTTCAAGGCCCAAACGCAATGCACGTTGTGTGTGCAAATAAAGTTCGCGCAATAAGGTGTTTTTCCAATCGTTCCATAGGTTGTCGTTAGTGGCACGAATATCTGCCACAGTTAAACAATAAAGGTAATCGAGTTGGCGCTCTGTTTTTACACGTGTTGCAAAGTCTTTGATTACTGTAGGGTCGTTTATGTCTTTTCTTTGTGCAGTTACCGACATAAGTAAGTGATTACCAACAAGCCATGCGATAAGCTTGCCATCGGATGATGAGAACCCATGTAACTTAGCAAATGCAATAGCATCGACCGACCCTAGCTCTGAGTGATCGCCACCACGGCCTTTCGCAATATCATGAAAAATACCGGCTAAATATAAAAGCTCGGGTTTATCCATTCGGGTGACTATTTCACTACAAATTGGAAATTCACTCACGCCCGTTTTATCAAAGTATTGGTAAATATTATTGATTAACTTGTGGGTGTGCTCGTCTACCGTGTAGGCATGAAATAAATCAAACTGCATTTGCCCAAAAATATTACGCCATTGCGGTAAGTATGCTGCCAGCATGCCGTGCTTATGCATTAATGTGAATGCGCGGCCCATACCGTTAGGGTGTTTTACCAAGCGTAAGAAAGCTTCACGGCAGGCCGCGTAATCTTGCAGGTCACCCAACAAACGACGGCGTACTTGGCGAATAGTGCGTATAGTGCTTGGGTAAATATGGGTAATTTCTGGATTTTCAGCAATGTGCTCAAACAGAACAAAAAGTTGATCGCGCCTAAAAAATACAGATGGGTCTTTAACACGAATTTGATGGCCAACACGCTCAAAATTTCTGTCGAGTACCTCAACAACGGCTTCGCTGCTTAGTGGCGAAATGCTTTGCTCAAAATACGAAAGCAGCATCTGATTGAGTTCGCGTACACGGCTCATTATACGAAATAAGCGCTTCATCATACGTTCAACCGACGCTTTACCATCGCTACCAAAGCCAAGTATTTCTGCAGCGAGGGGTTGGTGATCAAATAGTAAACGGTTTTCTGATCGTCCTGCGGCTAAGTGCAGGGCAAAGCGAATGTTCCATAGGTTTTCTAAACACTCTGAAAGCTCTTGAAACTCTTCATGGGTTAAGTAGCCATGGTTTATGAGCTCTTGGAGGGTTTCGGCTCTAAAATGCTTTTTGGCTACCCAAATAATAGTTTGTAAATCGCGAAGACCGCCTGGGTTTTCTTTTATGTTTGGCTCTAAGTTGTACGCTGTTCCGTGACATTTACGGTGACGCAAATTTTGCTCTTGTACTTTGGCTTCAAAAAAGTCGTTAGAGCCCCATACTGGCGTTTCGAGTATAAAGTTTTTAAGCTTTTCAAACTCAATATGGTTACCAAAAATTAGTCGGCTTTCGAGTAAGCTGGTGGCAAAAGTGACGTCTTCGCGTTTTTGCTCTATTGCTTGATCAATTGTACGAACGCTGTGGCCAATCTCTAAGTTAAGATCCCACAGCATAGTGACAAATTGACCTATTTTTTCACATACCGCTTCATTTGGTTGCTCTGTTACAAGCAGTAAGAAGTCGATATCTGAATAAGGGTGAAGCTCACCCCGTCCGTAACCGCCTACGGCAATCAGCGCTAAATCAGGCTCATGAGATAGATCATAAACATGAAATAATTTGATCAACAGGCGGTCGATAAACTCAGCCCGGGCATTAATTAAATTACCAACTGGTTGTTTTGAAAATTCGTTATGCAACCATTTGTAAAAATAGCTGGAACAATCGCGATAGTCACTTAGTTGCTCAGCATCGCTAAGCAACTTTTTTACTTTGTTGGGTAATGCCACGTGGGCTGGCTCCTCATTGAACCTTCCACATTGATAAACGTACTATCAACTGCGTAGGTTTATTAGTGTTCGATAATCCTGTCGATAGTATCATCTGATCGTAGCGTTAAAATTTCAACACCATTTTCAGTCACTAATAACGTGTGTTCCCACTGTGCAGACAAACTGCGGTCGCGTGTTACAACCGTCCACTCATCTTTAAGCAGTTTACATTGGCGCTTGCCCGCATTAACCATTGGCTCAATAGTTAAACACATACCCGCTTTTAATGTTTCACCGGTACCGGCTTTACCGTAATGCATAACCTGTGGTTCTTCGTGAAATTCGCTACCAATACCATGGCCGCAATATTCACGTACTATTGAGTAGTTGAAGCTCTCGGCGTATTTTTGAATTGCTTCGCCAATATCACCTAAACGTACACCCGGCTTTACCATTTTAATGGCAAGATATAAGCTTTCTTGTGTTACTTCAGCCAAACGCTTGCCTTGAATGTTTGGTTTACCTACGTGAAACATTTTAGATGTATCGCCGTGGTAGCCATCTTTGATAACAGTGATGTCGATATTTACGCTGTCACCTTCTTTTAACGGTTTGTCGTTAGGAATACCATGACAAATTACATGGTTAACAGAGGTGCAAATTGATTTTGGAAAACCATGATAGTTTAAAGGAGCAGGGACTGCTTTTTGCTCGTTAACAATATAATCATGACAAATAGTATTTAGCTCATCAGTGGTGATCCCCGGCACGACATGTGGGCCGATCATTTCAAGTACGTCTGCTGCTAAACGCCCAGCTACACGCATTTTCTCTATTTCTTCAGGGGTCTTGATAATAGCGCTCATTGAGGCTCCAAAGTTGCGTTTCTAACATTTTATCGCTGCATAATTTTTGCACGCGATGTTGAGTATTTAATTTTAATATGGTATAAAGCGCGCCGTCTTTTTACAAATAAATTCTTAAATGATTTTTTGTATTTAAGGCAAACACAATTTGATTTTAACACACACACGTATCGTCACATACACTTGGGTGCATTAGAAGTTTAAATACTTCGGTGTTGGTGCTATGGGATATGTGGAGGCCTAACCCTAAACAACTATAGAGGATCTATAAAATGGCAAACGTTTCAATGCGCGACATGCTTCAAGCTGGTGTTCACTTTGGTCACCAAGCACGTTACTGGAACCCTAAGATGAAGCCTTTCATCTTCGGCACTCGTAACCGTGTACATATCATCAACCTTGAGCAAACTGTACCAATGTTCAACAACGCACTTAAGTTTTTAAGTGGCGCTGCTGCAAACAAAGGTAAAGTTCTTTTCGTTGGTACTAAGCGCGCAGCAAGCGACGCAGTTAAAGAAGCTGCTATCGCAAGCGATCAGTTTTACGTTAACCACCGCTGGTTAGGTGGCATGTTGACTAACTGGAAAACAGTACGTCAATCAATCAAGCGTCTTAAAGACCTTGAAATCCAAAGCCAAGACGGTACTTTCGAGAAATTAACTAAGAAAGAAACGTTAATGCTTAACCGCGAAATGGAAAAGCTTGAAAAGAGCCTTGGTGGTATCAAAAACATGGGCGGTCTTCCAGACGCGATCTTTGTTATCGATGCTGACCACGAGCACATTGCTATCCGTGAAGCTAACAACCTAGGTATTCCAGTTGTTGCAATCGTAGATACTAACTCTAATCCAGACGGCGTTGATTTCATCGTTCCTGGTAACGATGATGCTATCCGTGCTGTAACCCTTTACACTAGCGCTGTTGCAGCTGCTATCACTGAAGGTCGCGAGAATAACATCGTTGCTCAAGCTGAGAATGACGATTTCGTTGAAGCTGAGTAATTAGCTGTCATCAAGTCTTCATCTTAATAGGATGAAGACTTGCTATTCTTGTAGAGCGGGTAACCCGCTTATCTAAACCAGATTTCAGATTTGAGGATTTACTAATGGCTGTAACTACTGCCCTAGTTAAAGAATTACGCGAGCGTACAGGCGCTGGCATGATGGATTGTAAAAAAGCGTTAACTGAGACTGATGGTGACATCGAGTTAGCGATTGAAAACATGCGTAAGAGCGGTGCTGCAAAGGCTGCTAAAAAAGCAGGTAACATTGCTGCTGAAGGTACTATCATCATCAAGCAAAATGCAGGTGTTGCGGTACTTGTTGAAGTTAACTGTCAAACAGACTTCGTTGCAAAAGATGTAAGCTTCTTAGCATTTGCTAACAAAGTTGCTGACGCTGCAATCGCTGAAACAATTTCTATCGAAGACTTACAAGCTAAGTTTGAAGAAGACCGTGTTGAGCTAGTAACTAAAATTGGTGAAAACATCAACGTACGTCGTCTACAGTACATCGCTGGTGAAAACCTAGTTGAGTACCGTCACGGTGAGCGTATTGGTGTTGTTGTTGCTGGTGTTGCTGATGAAGAAACACTTAAGCACGTTGCAATGCACGTTGCTGCTTCAAGCCCTGAGTACTTAACACCTGCTGATGTTCCTGCAGATGTTGTAGAAAAAGAGAAGCAAGTTCAAATCGATATCGCGATGAACGAAGGCAAGCCTGCTGAAATCGCTGAAAAAATGGTTGTTGGTCGCATGAAGAAGTTTACTGGTGAGGTTTCTCTTACTGGTCAAGCATTCATCATGGAACCTAAAAAATCTGTTGGCGATGTTCTTAAAGAGAAAAACGCAACAGTTACTGGCTTCGTACGTGTAGAAGTTGGTGAAGGTATCGAGAAAAAAGAAGAAGATTTTGCTGCTGAAGTTGCTGCTCAAATTGCTGCTGCTAAAGGTGAGTAAGATTGACTAACTGTGAAGGACAAGGAAATTAGATGCAATTAAAGTACTATTTGCTTTTGCTTCACGCTTAGAAATTCTTTAAAATAACCGCGCTTTTATGTTTAACATAAGCGCGGTTATTTTTTATCCATAATTCAATAAAAGTTGGCCCCAAAACTATGACTATCAATCGCAAACCTATTTTTAGACGTGTTCTTCTCAAATTAAGTGGTGAAGCTTTAATGGGAGACGAAGGCTTCGGCATCGACCCTAAAGTTTTAGACCGTATGGCACAAGAAATTAAAGAGTTAGTAGAGCTCGACGTAGAAGTGGGTTTAGTTATTGGCGGCGGTAATTTTTTACGCGGTGGGTCATTAGCTGAAGCGGGTATGAACCGTGTAGTAGGCGATCACATGGGTATGCTTGCAACGGTAATGAATGGCCTTGCAATGCGTGATGCGCTGCATCGTGCTTTTGTAAACTGTCGATTAATGTCTGCTATTCCACTTAATGGTGTATGTGATGCATACAACTGGGCTGAAGCAATAAGCTTATTAAAAACTGGCCGCGTTGTTATTTTTGCAGCGGGTACGGGTAACCCGTTTTTCACTACAGATTCTGCTGCGTGTCTACGTGGTATTGAGATTGAAGCTGATACAGTAATTAAAGCAACAAAGGTTGATGGCGTATTCAGTGACGATCCTGTGAAAAACCCAGAAGCGACACTTTACCGTCACTTAAGCTACAATGAAATTATTGATAAAGAATTAAAAGTTATGGATTTAGCGGCATTTACTTTAGCCCGCGATCACAATATGCCATTAAGCGTATTTAACATGAATAAATCAGGCGCGTTAAAACGCGTAATTATGGGTGAAGAAGAAGGAACACTTATCTCTTCACAAGCCTCAGATGAAGTAATCAAATAATTAGGATTGAACCGTGATTAACGATATTCAAAAAGATGCGCAAGCGCGCATGCAAAAGAGTGTAACAGCACTAGGTAGCCAACTTTCTAAAATTCGTACTGGCCGTGCTCACCCTGCAATTTTAGATGGCATTATGGTGTCTTACTACGGTGCTCCTACACCGTTAAATCAAGTTGCAAATGTAACAATTGAAGATTCACGTACGCTTGCCATTGGTGTTTTTGATAAGTCATTAGCACAAGCCGTTGAAAAAGCGATTATGGCGTCTGACTTAGGTTTAAACCCTATGTCGGCTGGTACAGTTATTCGTGTGCCACTTCCTCCACTTACAGAAGAGCGCCGTAAAGATTTAATTAAAATTGTACGTGGCGAAGTTGAAGGCGGCCGTGTTGCTGTTCGTAATATTCGCCGTGATGCTAATGGTGATATTAAAGCACTATTAAAAGATAAAGATATCTCTGAGGACGAAGCGCGCCAAGGCGAAGATGCAATCCAAAAGTTAACAGATAAATTTATCAAAGAAATGGACACTCAATTAACAGCGAAAGAAGCTGAATTGATGGAAATCTAAACAGCTAAATAAGCTGAGCTAGTGTATACAAATATATTAGTTTTGAAACGCCGTCTGGGTTATACTAGGCGGCGTTTTTTTATGGAATACTCGATATTTATGGCTTTAAACGCTGATACAATTTCACAACAATGTTTACCTAAGCATGTTGCTATCATCATGGACGGGAACGGGCGTTGGGCGCAAGCTAGAAATAGGCCTCGTGTGTATGGGCACAAAAAAGGCGTGGACGCTGTTCGTCAATCTGTTCAGTTTTGTACTAAATTAGGCGTACAATCGTTAACCTTATTTGCATTTAGCAGTGAAAACTGGCGCCGCCCTGAAGACGAAGTAAATACGTTAATGGAGCTTTTTTTGTTTGTATTAACAAAAGAGGTTAAAAAGCTTCACAAAAACAATGTAAAACTAACCATCATTGGAGACCTATCTCGGTTTTCTGAAGGGTTGCAAAACAAAGTACATAGTGCGCAGCAACTGACAGAAAATAACACAGGGTTGTGTTTAAATGTGGCTGCCAATTATGGTGGCCGTTGGGATATGGCAAACGCGGCTAAACAACTCGCAATGCAAGTTGCAAGCGGTGACATTGACGCACAAGATATTACTGAAGAGCGTATTGCGCAGCATATGAGCATGGCCGATCAACCTGAACCCGATTTACTGATTCGAACGGGGGGCGATGTTCGCATTAGTAACTTTTTACTATGGCAAGCAGCTTACGCAGAACTTTACTTTACCGAAACACTTTGGCCTGATTTTAATGAAGCAGCATTTGCTGAGGCCATTGCGTGTTACGTTGCTAGAGAGCGACGATTTGGTTGTACGGGCGAACAAATAAAACAATTACTCGCTCAAACCTAAATAGATTAAGGGTCACAATTTTGTTAAAACAACGCATTTTAACCTCGCTAGTGTTAGCACCCGCAGCGCTTGCCTTGGTTTTTTATACACCATTGACGTTATTTAGTTACTTTGCCGCCGCCATCGTTTTAATGGGCGCTTGGGAGTGGTCTGCTTTTATGGGGCTATGTGACAAAATAAAAAGAGGCGCCTTTGTTGTGCTTGTTGCAGCTTTACTCGCTGTGCTTAATTTACACTGGCCGATAGAGTCGCTTTGGCAAAATGGTCAGCTAGTGGGCGATGCTAATTATTTATTTACTTTGGCGTTTGCATGGTGGATTGTTGCTAGTTACTTAGTATGGCGTTATCCAGCAATGGCAAAAGCGTGGAATGAAGGGCTAGTAATGCGTGGCATTGCAGGGCTTCTGACTTTAGTGCCGTTATGGCTTGCGCTCAATACGCTTCGTAGTGCGCAATACCTTGAATCTACTCACTTTGGCTCTATGCTGATTTTGGTTGTATTAGGTATTGTATGGAGCGCTGATATTGGTGCGTATTTTACAGGTAAAAGTTTTGGTAAACACAAGCTTATGCCAAAAGTAAGTCCAAATAAAACAATTGAAGGCCTTGCCGGTGGTATTGTTGCATCAGTATTATTTGTTATGGCGTTTTGTCACTTTACCGACGTGGATTTAGCCGTATGGCCGATTTACGCCATTATGACGGCATTTATAGCGCTATTTTCAGCAATTGGCGATTTACTTGAAAGTATGTTTAAACGCGAAGCAGGCCTTAAAGACAGTGGTAAATGCTTACCTGGGCATGGCGGTATTTTAGATCGCATTGACAGCTTAACAGCAGCCGCGCCTATGTTTGTAATGTGTTATGCATGGACTTTAAGTTTATGAGTCATAAGCAGCAGCTAGTTATTTTAGGTGCTACGGGGTCAATTGGTTTAAGTACACTTGATGTTGTAGCAAAAAACAGTGATTTGTTTGATTTATTTGCTTTAACAGCGGGTCAAAATGCAAAAAAAATGGCTGAGCTTTGCATTAAGCATTCACCCCTTTATGCTGTCATGGCAACACAAAGTGCAGCAGAAGAACTGTCATTGCATTTAAAGGGTACAGCGTGCCAAACTCTGATTATGCATTCACAACAGGCAATGAGTGATTTATGTGCGCACCCTGATGTAGATATAGTTATGTCTGCCATTGTTGGAGCCGCAGGCTTGTTACCTACACTCAGTGCGGTTGAAGCAGGTAAAAAAGTGTTGCTTGCGAATAAAGAATCGCTGGTTATGTCGGGCCAATTGTTTATTGATAAAGTTAAAAAGCACAAAGCAACTTTACTGCCAATCGACAGCGAACATAACGCTATTTTTCAGTGTCTACCTCACTCACTACAAAATGCTCAAAGTGATAAAAACCTGCAAGATAATGGTGTCAGTAAAATCTTACTTACCGGTTCAGGCGGTCCATTTTTAACGCGTGATATACGTACTTTAAAAGATGTCACCGTTAGTGAAGCGGTAGCTCATCCTAATTGGTCTATGGGTCAAAAAATCTCAGTAGACTCCGCAACTATGATGAACAAAGGCCTTGAGTTTATTGAAGCCAAGTGGCTATTTAACTGTAATAGCGATGATATTGACGTTGTTATTCACCCTCAAAGCATTATTCACTCAATGGTTCAGTATCATGATGGCTCAATTTTAGCGCAAATGGGTAATCCTGATATGCGTACGCCTATTGCCCATGCATTAGCGTTCCCAAAACGAATTGACGCAGGTGTTAAACCGCTTAATTTTTCTGATATTTGTGATTTTTCGTTTACCAAACCTGACTTTACCCGTTACCCTAATTTGCAACTTGCTATTGATGCATGTTCGGCGGGGCAGGGGGCAACGACGACCGTTAATGCTGCAAATGAGATAGCTGTTGCTGCATTTTTAAAAGGTAAAATTGGTTTTACAGATATTTATAAAATTAATGCGCAAACCTTAGAGTCGGCTCAATACACCAACGTACAGAGTTTAGATGAAATATTACAATGCGATGAGCTTGCACGTGTCAACGCAACTCAGTTTATAAATAAAGTGGCTCATTAGTATGTTTGATTTTATTTGGAATCTTGGCTCATTTATTTTGGCATTAGGTATTTTAGTTACTGTGCATGAGTATGGCCATTTTTGGGTAGCACGAAAGGCGGGTGTTAAGGTGCTACGCTTTTCTATTGGTTTTGGTAAGCCCTTAATTAAATGGCACGATAAATACAATACAGAATATGTTATAGCAGCTATTCCACTAGGTGGATATGTCAAAATGCTTGATGAGCGTGTGGACGATGTTCCAGCAAATCAGCGACATTTATCGTTTAACTCAAAGTCAGTACAAGCACGTATTGCCATTGTTGCAGCTGGGCCTATGGCAAATTTTTTGTTTGCTATTTTTGCGTTAGCGGTTATGTACATGGTGGGTGTGCAATCGGTAAAACCAATCGTAGGCAGCATTACTGAAGGGAGCCGAGCAGAGCAAGCCGGGCTTATGCCGAGCCAACACATTATTAAAATTGGTGATGATAATATAACCACGTGGCAAGACGCGACGTTTGCTTTTATGTCGCGATTAGGTGAAGAGCGCGTAGAGATTACAGTTCGCGATGAAAACTTACAAACACGAGTCAAAACGCTCAATATTGATGGTTGGAAGCTCGACCAACAAGATGTTCCTCCACTAACCTCTTTGGGTATTGTACCCTTTAGGCCACAAGCCACATTAACGGTTGCGGCGGTGACTAAAAATTCAGCAGCAGAACAAGCAAATTTGCAAGTTAACGATACTATTCTGGCTGTAAACGGTGAAACTATAAGCAATTGGCCGCAATTAGTTAATGTAATTACGCAATCGGCTAACAAATCTTTACAATTTAGTGTAAAAAGACAAGATAGTATAAAAAGCATAAAAGTGACCCCACAAGGGCGTGTTGGCAACAATGGTATAGAACAAGGTTTTTTAGGTGTAGCACCTGTTGTTCAGCAATGGCCAGAGGGGTATGTACAATCCCGAAGTTTTGGACCACTTGATAGTATTGTTCGCGGTACAAAAGAAACCTGGCGGTTGATTACGCTGAGTTTTGACATGATTGGTAATTTAATTACAGGTCAGGTTTCGGTTAAAAACTTAAGTGGTCCTGTTGGTATTGCAGTGGGAGCGGGGACTAGCGTAAGCTATGGTTTAGTTGCTTTTTTAAGCTTTTTAGCCCTGATAAGCGTTAACTTGGGCGTATTTAATTTATTACCTCTGCCAGTGCTTGATGGTGGACACTTAATGTATTACATAATTGAACTTTTTCGTAAAAAGCCGGTCTCTGAAAAGACGCAAGAATTTGGTTTTAAAGTGGGAGCGTTGCTACTCATTTTTCTAACATGTTTCGCTTTGTTCAATGATGTATCGCGTTTGTAATTACAGCGCAACATTTACTAATTAGAACACGATTGTAACGCACCCGTATTTTAGGTGTTAAGCGGTAATACAGTTGTAAAGGATAAAGATAATAAAATGGCTATAAAAAAACATTTGGCAGTTTCAAGTTTATTGGGTGCAAGCTTTGCCGCCCTAGGCCAAACTTCCTTTATTGTTGAAGACTTGAAAGTTGAAGGCTTACAACGCGTAGCACTTGGTGCTGCATTGACTCATATTCCTATTAACGTAGGCGATAATGTAGATGACTACACAATTTCAAAAACAATAAAGTCACTTTATCGTTCTGGTCACTTCGACAACATCAAAGCATTACGTGATGGCAACAACGTTATTTTTAAAGTAACAGAGCGCCCAACAATTAGCTTTATTGAGTTTGAAGGCAATAAAGATATCAAAGATGAGCAACTTAACGAGTCGCTTGATCAACAAGATATTCGCCAAGGCGAACCATTAGATAAAACCGTAATTGATAATATTGAAAAAGGCTTAGTAGAGTTTTTCCATAGTATTGGTAAATACAATGCAACGGTTGATATCAGCGTTACTAAATTGCCACGTAACCGCGTAAAACTTAAACTGGAGTTTGATGAAGGTGATGCCGCGTCTATCCGCCAAATTAACTTAGTGGGTAACGAGCTTTTTTCTAACGAAGAATTATTAAAACTTGCTGAGTCTCAGCAAGATTTACCTTGGTGGCAATTTATGGGTAGCGACCGCTACCAAAAACAAACCATTGAAGGTGATTTAGAAAAAATCCGCAGCTTTTATTTAGACCGTGGTTACTTACGTTTTAATATTGATTCGACGCAGGTATCGGTAAGTCCAGAGCGTGAGTCTGTATATGTTACGGCCAACCTCACCGAAGGCGTTAAATACAAGGTTAAAGGCTTTGATTTTATTGGTGACTTACTCGGTCGTGAAGATTTAATTAAAAGTGTTATCCCACTCAGAGCTGGTGAGCTTTACAATGGTTCTGTTGTAACATCTTCAGAAGAGTTTATTAAAAGTTATTTAGCACGTTTTGGTTATGCAAATGCTGAAGTGCGCACAATTCCAGAAATTGATGACGAAAAGCAAGAAGTTCAGTTAACTTTATCTGTTAACCCAGGTAAGCGTGTTTATGTTCGTCGTATAATTGTTGGTGGTAACCAAAACACCGCTGACGAAGTATTGCGCCGTGAAATGACGCAGCTAGAAGGTGCATGGTTATCAAACCAAAACCTCGAGCGTTCAAAGCTACAAATTCAACGTTTACCGTACATGGAAACTGTTGATTTTAATGTAGTCCCCGTGCCAGGTGTAGACGATCAAGTTGACGTAGATTTCACAGTAAAAGAACAATCAGCCGGTAGCTTTAATGCGGGCCTTGCTTATGGTTCATACCTAGGTCTACAGTTTAATATTGGTGTGACTGAATCTAACTTCTTAGGTACAGGTAACCAAATTGGTTTAAATTTAAATACTTCTACTGGCTCTGAAAGTGTCAGTTTATCGTATACCGACCCTTATTTTACACCAGATGGTGTTTCACAAGGCAGCAGTATTTTTTACCGAAACTACGACGCAAGTAAGTTTAGTCTTGTAGATTACAAATCAAAAAGTTATGGTTTAGGTACAAATATTGGTTTTCCAATTGATGCAATCAACCGGGTTAATTTTGGTGTTCGTTGGATAAAAGAAGAGCTGTCAGATATTGCCGAGTACGAGCAAACGCGTGTATTACGTGAGACATTTTTTGACCCTGAACACCCTGATGCAGGCTTTGACTTTACCAAATATGAATTAAGTGTTGGTTGGTCACGTATAACGGTTAACCGTGGTTTATTCCCGACAGCGGGTTCACGCCAAACGTTAAATTTAACGGGAACTACACCGAACTCAGATTTAACTTTCTTCAAGCTTAATTACGATTCACGCTTTTATTGGCCAATATCTAACGACCATCGCTGGGTTTTCTCGGCTCGTGCGGCGCTTGGTTATGGTAATGGTTATGGGTCAACAAATGGATACGATCAAACGCTTCCATTCCAAGAGTTCTTCCGTATTACGGAAATGGAACTACGTGGCTTTGACCGTAATACAATATTGCCACAAGCTGTGTCACGTATTGCAACGACGATTCCTGGGACACTAAACCCAGATGGTTCTACCTCAGGTCCTATCAATAGTGCGTCGGAGTTTGACCAGTTAATACCACAAGGTCGAATTGGTGGTAACGCCAAAGCGGTGGCAGGTATGGAGTTAATCGTTCCTACACCGTTTTTGGATGAAGAAAACACAAGTTCAGTGCGTACCAGCTTTTTTGTTGATGCTGCGAACGTATGGGACACAGAGTTTAGCGTAGACCGTTATCAAAACTTACTCGTAGACCAACGCAATAAGCTGGATGATTATTCAGATCCTATGCGTTTTAGAGTATCGACCGGTTTATCATTACAGTGGATCTCTCCAATGGGTCCAATGCTGATTAGTTTTGCGTATCCATTGCAAAAAGAAGAAGATGACGATACGAAGACCATCAGTTTTAATATTAGTAACACTTTCTAAAGGAGTTTTTTATGACTAAATTATTTAAATCAACGGCAGTGGCTGTTTTAGCAACGTTAATGATGGGTACTTCTGCTAGCGCTCTTGCGCACAAAGTAGGTGTTGTAGATATGCAAGAAATCTACAAGCAAATTCCTCAAATGGCTAAAATTGAGCAGTCACTACAAAGCGAATTTGCTGAGCGTCGCCAAGAGCTTGAAAAGTTACAAGGTGATATTCGCTTTGAAGCTGAGAAGTTTAAGCGTGAGAGCACAACGATGAGCCAAGCTCAAAAAGATGCACTACGTGATAAAATTCAAGGTATGCAAAAAAACCTTGCTGAAGTAGGTCGTCCTTTAGAGCAAGAAATCAAAGCTCGCCAAAACCAAGAGCTTGCAAAAGTTCAGGGCTTAATTATTAAAACAATTGAAGAGATTGCTAAAGACGGTGACTTTGATGAAGTTAAAGTAAAAGACACTACAATTTACTTCAACCCTAAAGAAGTAACAGACCTTTCATCTAAAGTAGTAACAGCTGTTAGCAAGAAATAATCACTCTATGCAAAATTATACGCTTTCGCAAATTGCGGAACTTCTAGGCGCCGAACTTCAGGGTGATGGCGCTTTAGAAATAACAAAAATAGCGACACTTGCAAATGCCCGTACTGGGCATATTGCATTTTTAGCGAACTCAAAATATCGTGTTCAACTTGAAGCCACTCAAGCCAGTGCTGTTATCGTTAACCAAGCAGATGCAGCGCATTTTAATGGTAATAAAGTGATTGTTTCAAATCCGTATGTCAGTTACGCAAAGCTTGCGCAATTTATGGATACAACACCACGTTCTGCCTCTTTGGGTATTCATCCAAGTGCAACAATTCACCCTAGTGCAAATATAAGTAAAAGTGCTGCTATAGGCGCTAATGCTGTTATAGAGGCTGGTGCAGTTGTTGGTGATAACGCGCAAATTGGTCCGAACAGTTTTATCGGAGAACGTGTTAAAATAGGTGCTGGGACAAAGCTTTGGCCTAGTGTGACTATTTACCATGACGTTGAAATTGGATCGGATTGTTTGTTCCAGGCAAATAGTGTTGTTGGTAGCGATGGGTTCGGTTATGCAAATGAGCGTGGGCAGTGGCTTAAAATTCCTCAGCTAGGCTCTGTGATCATAGGCGATAAAGTAGAAATAGGCGCCAGCACTACAATTGACCGTGGTGCACTTGATAATACGATTATTCATAGCAATGTGATTATTGATAATCAATGTCAAATAGCACACAACGTTGAAGTTAACTCGGGCACAGCAATTGCTGGCTGCTCTGTTCTTGCAGGTAGTGTTACCATAGGTAAAAACTGCCAAATTGGTGGTATGACTGCAATTAATGGTCACATGTCAGTATGTGATGGTGTTATAATTACGGGTATGAGCATGGTGACAAAATCAATCACCGAACCCGGTATTTATTCATCAGGTATGCCCCATACAACTAACAAAGAATGGCGTAAATCAATTGCTCACTTGCGTAATCTATCAGACATGAAGTCTCGTTTGAAAGCGCTTGAAGCACTGGCTAAGTCATAAACGTTGAACACATAAAAGGATGCTATTTTGGCAAACGAATTAAATAGCCTTGATATTCAAGAAATCTTAGCTTTATTACCACACCGTTACCCGATGCTTTTAATAGATCGTGTTATTGATTTTACTCCGGGTAAGACATTGCATGCCATTAAAAATGTATCTATAAACGAGCCTATTTTTACTGGCCATTTTCCAAACCAGCCTATTTTTCCTGGTGTGCTAATATTAGAAGCTATGGCACAAGCTACAGGTCTTCTTGGTTTTAAAACAGTTGAAAATCGCAGCGAAGACGAGCTTTACTTATTTGCAGCAGTAGACAACGCTCGTTTTAAGCAACCGGTTGTGCCTGGTGATACATTGCATTTGCATGTAGAGTTTTTAAAAGAGCGCCGCAATATATGGAAGTTTGCTGCTGAAGCTAAAGTTGACGGCAAAGTAGTATGTAGTGCCGAAATTATGTGTGCGAGAAGAGAGTTTTAATAGTGATCCATTCTACAGCAATAATCGAACCTGGCGCTAAACTAGGCAACAATGTCTCAGTTGGTCCATATAGTTATATAGGCAATGATGTTGTTATCGGTGATAACTGTATTATTGAATCTCACGTTGTTGTTAAAGGACCGTCTACCATTGGTTCTGGAAATCATATTTTTCAATTTGCGTCTGTCGGTGAAGCTTGCCAAGACAAAAAATACAACAACGAACCCACTACATTAATCATTGGTGACAATAATGTTATCCGTGAGTGTGCAACCATTCACCGTGGTACTATTCAAGACCAAGGCGTAACAAAAATTGGTAGCAATAACTTATTTATGGCTTATACCCACGTGGCACATGACGCAGTGATAGGCGATAACGTAATTTTTGCCAATAATGCCAGTGTTGCAGGCCATGTTCATGTTGCTGATTGGGTTATCTTAGGTGGTAATTCTGGGGTTCATCAGTTTTGTAAAATAGGGGCACATGCGTTTATTGGCATGTACTCTGGCGTTAACAAAGATGTTCCACCATTTGTGACCACAATTGGTATGCCAGCAGGTCCTGCTGCAATCAATAAAGAAGGTATGAAACGCCGAGGCTTTGAAAGCGATGAAATAATGGCTGTTCGCCGAGCGTATAAAGCGTTTTATCGTAAGAGTTTAGGTGTAGATGAAGCAATTGAATCACTAAGTGAAGATGCGGCTAAATACCCTGCAGTACAAACTATGATAGATTTTGTTAAAAGCTCTGAGCGCGGGATCGTAAGATAAGCACTTTTTGTTTTTAAATAAACCACCTTAGAGAAATCGACGGTGGTTTTTTATTGCCTTTAAAATATTTTAATTCAGTATGCACTCAGCGAGGCAAGGTTAACCTTTGCGAAAATTTACTATATTTAAAGCACAGCTATGTCTCTTACGAAGTTAATTTTACCCCTCAGTTTTTTGTCTATCTTGGCTGCGTGTAGTAGTCAACCTGTCGTTACCACAGCTAATGGAGAGCGTACTCAGTTAGGGAAAGCCTCTTATTACGCTAATAAATACCATGGCCGCACAACGGCAAATGGTGAAACCTTTAATCAAAACGCTGCCACTGCTGCACATTTAGAGTTTGATTTTGGTACTAAGGTAAAGGTCACTAATTTAGCTAACAATAAATCGGTAATCGTAAGAATAAACGATAGGGGCCCGTACGTTAGAGGGCGGGTTATTGATTTATCGTTAGGTATGTTTAAAAAAATAGCCGACCCTAAAGTCGGCGTTATTGATGTCTCAATCAGCGTGTTAAAAACGGGTGGTTAGCGACACATACTCCTGATGTTTTTCGCTAAGCTCTTTGTGGCTACCTTGCGCTACAAGTTTGCCATTTTCTAGCCAAATAATGTTATCCATTTTCGCTAGAAGAGCAGGGTCGTGGGTAATTGTAAGTACGCTTGCGTCACTCATTACGTGCATAATGGCGTTCATTACAGTTTGCTTAGATTGGTTATCTAGCCCTTCAGTGGGTTCATCAAGTACTAAAATAGCGGGGTTTTGTAATAAAGCCTGCGCAATCGCTATACGCCTTGATTGCCCTTGGGATACGCTTCTGCCGCCTGTCCCTAAACGTGTTTTTAAACCCTCTTGTAGCTCATTAAACCAAGGCTCTAGCTGTGCAAGGTTAATGGCTTCAAGCATTTCTTCTTTTGTAGCGCTTGGCTTTGCATAACGCAAGTTTTCACTTAATGTACCATCAAAAATATGATGTTGCTGCGCTAATATATTTATAACGTTTGCTCGGCTGTCACTGCTAAGTGAGTGAAGGTCTTGCGCGTTATTATGGTCACCCAATGTAATACTACCTTGCTGAAGTGGCCATAAACCGGTTAGCAAATTAACTAAGGTGGTTTTACCGCTCCCGCTTCGACCTACAATGGCTACTTTTTGCCGCGATTTAAGCATAAAACTGACATTAGTTAATGCGTTATGCTCATCGTATTTATAGCTAATGTTATTAAGTGTTAGCGCAATATTATTTTTATCAAACTGAGTATCAATTAAAGCGCTACAATTATTGCTCTGATCAGATGCTTTATCTTGGAGGGTAAATAACCGCTCTGCGGCTTTTAGTACATTAGGCAGCTCTATAAATGCATTAGGCAGTAGCAATACGCTTTCAAAGCTTGCTAATACAAAAAGCGTTAACATGGCAAGTTCTACGTTAACCATGGAACTAGTATAAACCAATGGGGCTATCGTCACTATGCTAGCTAACATGGCCATTTGTACTATTAGTAGAGTCAGTCCATCTGCATTTGCTAACGCCTTATGACGAACAAATAATTGTTGGTTGTACTGCTCGTTTAATCTATCGCATTTATTTAACTGCTCAGTACGGGCTTGATAAATACTAAGCTCTCTGAGGCCTGTTAAGGTATCTGATAATTCGGCCCGTAACTGTGCACTAAGGTGTGTTTCTTTGTGACTATTTTTTGTAAGTGAAGCACTTAAAAGCGCAGGTATGACAACGCCAATTAATAAAATTCCCATAAAGCAAATGAGTGCTACATTTGCATTATAAGCAGACATGAAAAGCAAAATGATTGGCACGCTTAACAAAGCAACCATCATGGGCATTAACACGTTTAAATAAAATTTATCGAGTGCGTCAACATCGTTCTGTAGTCGATTCAGTAAATCAGCGCTGCGGCTCATGGCTAAATCAACATTGTTGAGCTTACTGAGTGTTGCAAACATATTTACGCGAATTTCACTCAACAATAAAAAAGTCGCATTATGAGTAACTAAGCGCTCAGCATAACGAGAAGCCGTTCTTACGATAGCTAAAAAACGTATTGTGCCAGCGGGTGTAAAATAGTTCATTTGCACGCCAGCAATACCTGCAGCTGCCATAGATGCTAAAAACCAGCCTGAAATAGCCAGTAGGCCAACGTTCGCAAGCACCGTAATTGTTGCTAACAGCGTACCCAGTAGCATGGCTTTATAATGAGGGCGGCAGAGCTTTATCAATCTAATAAAGTTACTCATCGAAACCTCCTTGCTTAGCGGCATTTATCAAATTATAAAACACGCCATGTTGAGTGCTTAGTTTTTCAAAGCTACCTTGCTCAGTGACCTTACCCTGGTCCATTACAATAATATTGTCGGCGTGTTTTACAGTGTTTAATCTGTGTGCGATTACCAGTACTAAATTGTTTTTAGCGTACATATTAATGGCGTGTTGAATGTGTTGCTCTGTTTGGCTATCAAGGTGCGCTGTTGGCTCATCAAGCATTAATATAGGAGCGTTTTTTAAAAATGCCCGAGCAAGTGCAACGCGTTGTTTTTGCCCTCCAGAGAGCCCTTCACCTTGCTCTCCTATTAACGTATCAAAACCTGAGGATAGGGTATTTATAAACTCAAGGGCGCCAGCTTGTTGCGCTGCTTGCTCTAGCTCTTGCTGTGATGCGTCTGGTTTGGCTAATTTTATATTAGCGCCAATGCTATCGAAAAATAGTGTTGGATTTTGTGGTATCCACGCAACTTGATTCTGTAGTTGGGTAATATCGTTTGCTGCTAATGGCAATCCGTTAATATAAATACAAGGTATTACTTGGGGGTGAAAACCTAGCAGGCAATCAAATAAAGTACTTTTCCCTGAGCCACTGTTACCCACAACTGCCACCAAGCCTTTTTTTGGTAGGCTTAAGGTGACATCGTGAATGCCTTCGTTACTGTCAGGGTAAATGTAGGTTAAATTTTTAATGTTTATTGAATCAATAGTATCAGACGTGCTGTATTCGGTTGTATTGTTAACTAGTTCAGTATCTTGATAGGGTAAGGGGGCATTTAAAATAGTCACCATGTCAGCAGCGGCGCTAATACCTTGCAAGCGAGCATGATAATGGCTTCCTAATTGACGAAGCGGTAAATAAAACTCGGGAGCTAAAAGCAGCACAACAAAGCCAGTAGAAAAATCAAGTGTGCCAAAAAAAAGCCTAAAACCAATAATTACAGCCACTAAAGCCACACTGATTGTAGCTAAAAACTCTAAGGCAAAAGATGATAAAAACGCAATTTTTAACACGCCTAGCGTGGTATGCCTAAAGTCATCAGAAATTTTAGCTATTTGTTTTAATTCGGTTTGCGTTGCATTAAATAGTTTTAGCTGGGTTAATCCCTGTACTCTGTCAAAAAAGTAATTACCAAGAACAGCAAGTTGTTGCCAACGCTTTTGATTTAACGCTTCTGCTTTTGATCCAACTAAAATCATAAAAAAAGGGATAAGCGGAGCTGTTAATAAAAATATTAATCCCGCTTTATAATCGGTCGGAAAAATAACAACCAAGATTGCTAGTGGAATAAGGGCACTGTAAGCAACACCAGGCAGGTATTTAGCGTAATAGTCGTGAAGTTCTTCTACACCATTGTGCAATGTATTTAAAGTTGCACCTTGACCGTGTTGCTCAATATAACTAGGGCCCAGCAAGCTTAATTTAGTTAACAGTGTTTGGCGCATAGCCGACTTTATTTTAAGGGCAGCAAAAGCACTTAGCCTTTCACTTAGCGCTAAAAAAATAGCGCGAAGCAAAACAATACCTGCTAATGGCCACAGCAAGTGAGTGACTTCACTTAAGCTACTACCTTCAAACATTACGTTATGAATAGCCTGAGCGAGTAAATATGCTCCGGCAATCATTAAAATAGCGTTAAAAGTACCCAGTGCAATACTGAGCTTTAACCATAATGAGGCGGGTTTACTTTGTGTTTTTAAAAAAGCGCGCAGTGTTTGTTGCTGCGCGCGATTTGGTCGGGGGTTAGTCGTCATTGTTGGTCGAGTTAGCCTCGTTCAATAAATCATGCATCGGTTGTTCATCATCAGCAATGCTGTTTTTATTTTGATGAAATTCGTACCACATTACATTTATTACCCCTAAGGTACAGGCTAAAAGTACACCTAAAATCCAAGCAAAATACCACATAGTTCAGTCTCCTTAGTAGCTGCCGTGAGTGTTAGTTTCAATTTCTTCTACGGTTACTCTGCGCCACATTTTTACATAACACCACGTGGTGTAGGCTAAAATTAATGGTACAAAAATGGCCACGGCTACAAGCATAATGTTAAGCGTTTTATGGCTCGAAACGGCATCCCAAATTGTTAAGCTAATATTTGGGTTGTTAATTGATGGCATAATAAATGGGAATAATGAAACGCCCGCCGTCATAATGACACCTACTAACATAAGTGCAGTCGAAATAAGCCCTAACGCTGGTTTATTGAGCTTTGAAAATACTAATGCACTCAATGCCATAGCAAACGCTAGAACAGGGAAGGTTACTGTCCATGCGCGCTCAGTGTAATTATTTAGCCAAGCGCCTTTTGCTGTGGTAACTACTTTAGCGAGCGGATCAGAATGGCCTTGAGTATCGCCCATAGACACAATTTGGTAGCCGCTTAAATTAGCCACCCAAAATCCGGCCGCGGCAAATAAAACAATAAATGCAATCAATGCATAACGTCCGTATTGGCCAGAGCGTTCTGCAACCGCATCTGCTGTGCGAAGTTGTAACCACATACCTGCATGTGCAATAAGCATAGCTATACTAATTAAACCAGCGAGGAGTGCAAATGGGTTTAACAAGCCAAAAAACGAACCTTGGTAACTTACACGTAATAAATTATCAATATTGAATGGTACACCTAAAAACAAGTTACCAAATGCTACACCAAATACTAAAGCCGGAATTGCGCTACCTGCAAATAATCCCCAATCCCAGTTATTACGCCAGCGCTTAGAATCAATTTTAGAGCGGTAATCAAAACCAAGAGGTCTAAAAAAGAGTGCAAATAGCACCAGCATCATGGCAAAGTAAAACCCCGAAAAAGCGGCCGCATACACCATTGGCCAAGCCGCAAATAATGCTCCGCCTGCGGTGATAAACCAAACTTGGTTACCATCCCAGTGTGCGCCAATTGTATTAATTACAGTGCGTCGTTCTAAATCTGTTTTACCAACTAGGCGAAGGAGCATAGCAACCCCCATGTCCATACCATCGGTAATTGCAAAGCCGATTAAAAGGATACCAATGATCAACCACCACAACATTTTTAATGTTTCATAATCAAAAATCATGATTATTCTCCTTTTGCTTGTGTGTTGTTTGGCAGCTCAAAATGGTATTTACCAGTATGTAATGAGCTAGGGCCTTTTTTAATAAAGTGAATCATTAACCAGCCTTCAACAATGGCAAGGCCAGTGTAAAAAATGATGAAGCCCGTTAAGCTAATTAAAATGTCATTGACCGTTAATGACGACGTTGCTAAAAAAGTCGGTAGTATTTCAGAAATAGCCCAAGGTTGGCGTCCGTATTCTGCAACAATCCAGCCAAATTCAATCGCAATCCATGGCAATGGAATACTTAACACTGTAGCCCAAAGTAACCAGCGTTTTTGCTCAATAATACGGTGTGCATTGTAGTAAAATGCTAATACAAACACAGCAAGCATAGCGACACCACACGCAACCATAATCCTAAACGACCAAAACATGGGGCCTACTTTTGGGAATGAATCTTTCACTGCTTTTTGAATTTGCTCTTCTGTGGCATCAACAACATCAGATGTATATCGTTTAAGCAACAAACCGTAGCCTAAGTCATCTTTTACTGCGTCAAATTTAGCAATGTTTTCAGGCGTATCTTCGCCGTTTCTTAGTTTAGTGAGATACCCATAGGCAATCATGCCGTTACGAATACGTATTTCATGCTTTTTCTCTAAATCAGAAATACCCGTAACTTTTTCGTCAAATGAGCGTGTAGCAATAATGCCCAGTGCATAGGGTATTTTTACAGCGGCATGGGTTACTTGCTCTTCAGAGTCAGGAAAACCAAATGCAGTAAACGCAGCGGGCGCTTCTTCTGTGTGCCACTCGGCTTCAATAGTTGCTAATTTTACTTTTTGAATTTCGCCTACTTCATAGCCTGATTCATCACCAAGTAAAATAACACATAAAATTGAGGCTAAACCAAACCCTGAAGCCACTGAAAATGAACGTTTAGCAAATGCTAAATCGCGACCTTTTAGTATGTACCAACTACTTATACCTAAAACAAACATAGACGCGGCGACATAGCCTGCAGATACCGTGTGAATAAACTTAACCTGTGCAACAGGATTAAATACCAGCTCTGCAAAGCTGGTCATTTCCATTCGCATAGTTTGGTAGTTAAATTCAGCACCTACTGGGTTTTGCATCCAACCATTAGCAATTAATATCCATAATGCTGATAAGTTTGTACCCAGTGCCATTAAAAAGGTAGCGCCTAAATGTTGACGTTTAGAAAGTCTATCCCATCCTAAGAAGAACATACCCACAAAGGTTGATTCTAAAAAGAATGCCATTAACCCTTCAATAGCCAGAGGGGCACCAAATACATCACCCACATAGTGTGAGTAATAAGACCAGTTAGTGCCAAATTCAAACTCCATAGTGAGGCCTGTGGCAACACCAATGGCAAAGTTAATACCAAATAACTTACCCCAAAACTTAGTCATATCACGATAAATTTCGCGACCAGTCATAACATAAACTGATTCCATAATAACTAAGATCCAAGTCATACCTATTGTTAACGGTACAAATATGAAGTGAAAGAGTGCGGTAACAGCAAACTGTAGTCGCGATAGATCCACAAAGGTTTCATCTATCATTTTATGCTCCTTGAATGTGACGGATTAACTGGGCAATGAGTTATTGGCAGAGTTAATGATTGAATGAACTTTCAGTAATTACTGAAAGTTTGCAATATTATTCACAATTGCACAATACTTGTCAATATATATTAGTAAAACTTAATATATAATTTATATGCTACATCAGTATTAAAAATAAACAACAATAGAGATTATATTTACAGTTAAAAAACGAGTTATTTAAAGCGTTTAAACACATACCAAAACGCGGTAAACTAAACTCATGGCGCCCGATTAAAATATGAACTAAAAAGCAAATGACGAAAGAAAAAAAACAACTACGAATAGGTATAGTGGCAGGCGAACTGTCGGGCGATATTTTAGGCGAAGGCCTAATAAAAGCATTAAAAGTACATTTTCCAGATGCCACCTTTGAGGGGATTGCAGGACCAAAAATGCAAGCTCAAGGTTGTAAAACTCTGTACGATATGGATGAGCTGTCTGTAATGGGCTTGGTTGAAGTACTCGGGCGTTTACCGCGTTTATTAAAAATCCGTAAACAATTGGTTCAACATTTTATAGATAACCCACCCGATGTATTTATTGGAATAGACGCCCCTGATTTTAATCTTCGCGTTGAAAAACCTTTAAAAGATGCAGGCATTAAAACAGTTCAATACGTAAGCCCTTCAGTTTGGGCATGGCGAGAAAAACGTATTCATACTATTAGCGCAGCTACTAACTTAGTACTTGCACTATTGCCGTTTGAAAAAGAATTTTACGACAAACACCAAGTACCGTGTACGTTTGTAGGGCACACATTAGCAGACGACATAGCGCTTGAGCACGACGATAGCCAAGCACGTGCAAAACTAGGTTTAAGTCTTGATGACAAAGTACTGGCATTATTGCCAGGTAGCCGAGGCTCTGAAGTGGGCTTACTGAGTGAAACCTATATAAAAACAGCGCAGCAACTTCAAGCTCAAAACCCAGACCTTAAAATTGTGGTTCCACTGGTCAACGAAAAGCGCAAAGCGCAGTTTACTGATATTTTAAATGCTACAGCGCCTAGCCTTAATATTAGCTTGCTAGATGGGCAATCTAAATTAGCAATGCAAGCGGCAGATGCCATTTTACTTGCGTCTGGCACCGCCACACTCGAAGGCATGCTGTATAAAAAGCCAATGGTTGTTGGGTATAAAATAAAACCATTAAGCTACTGGATTTTTAAAACCCTGTTTACCTTTAACATTAAATATTTTTCGTTGCCAAATTTATTGGCCGATGAAGAGCTTGTGCCTGAGTTTTTACAAAGCGACTGTAACGTTAAAAACTTAACTCAAGCACTTACCCCAATGCTAGAAACAGACAATAGACAATTAAAAGCACGTTTTTTAGCAATTCATGAAAACATTAGATTAAATGCCAGCGAGCAAGCAGCCAAGGCTGTGGCGGAGTTAATACATGCAAATTGAACGACCTAACGTAACCTTAATTGCCGGTGTTGATGAAGTAGGGCGAGGCCCGCTGGTTGGCGACGTTGTTACCGCTGCGGTAATACTTGACCCAACTAAACCAATAGCGGGTCTAGCCGACTCTAAAAAATTAACAGATAAAAAGCGCCAAGCATTAGCCACCGAGATAAAAGAAAACGCATTATGCTATGCCTATGGCCGTTGTAGTCCATCAGAAATTGATGACTTAAACATTTTACACGCTACCATGCTTGCTATGAGCCGCGCAGTGGAAGGGTTAAGCACACAGCCTGAGTTTGTATTTATAGATGGGAACCGCTTACCTAAATTAGCTATGCCTGCTCAAGCGGTTGTTAAAGGCGATAGCCTAGTTGCCGAAATATCAGCAGCCTCTATTTTAGCCAAAGTAGCGCGTGATGATGAAATGCTTGAACTTGATAAACGCCACCCGCAATACGGGTTTGCAGGGCATAAAGGTTACCCAACTAAGGCGCACTTTGCAGCACTTGAGCAGTATGGCGCAATAGATGAACATCGTAAAAGTTTTAAACCCGTGCAGCGTGTACTTATGCAAGCAAAAGGCGAGGCAAAATAATGGCAGCACCTGATTTTGTACATTTAAGGGTCCACTCAGACTTTTCGATGGTTGATGGCTTAGCTAAAACCAAGCCAATAGTCGCTAAGGCGCAAGAGCTAGAAATGCCCGCGATTGCTATTACCGATCAAATGAACTTTTGTGGATTAGTACGCTTTTATGGCGCTACCCATAATGCGGGTATAAAGCCGATTGTGGGTGCTGACTTTTGGCTGCGCAGCCCTGAATTTCCGGATGAGCCATGTCGCATTACAATTTTAGCTAAAGATAATGTGGGTTATAAAAATATAACGCTATTAATTTCTGAGGCGTATCAGCGTGGTCATGTATTTCATCGTCCAGTAATTGACAGAGAATGGTTAGCTAATCATAAAGAAGGATTAATTATTCTTTCGGGCGCAAAAGACGGTGATTTAGGTAAGGCATTATTAAAAAATAATCCCGGCGTTATAGAAAGCGTAATTAGCTTTTACAAGCAGCACTTTAGCGATCATTACTATTTAGAGCTTGTACGAACTAACCGCCCGCTTGAAGAAGACTACCTGCACATGGCGGTAGAGCTTGCAGCTAAAGAGCAGCTGCCCGTTGTTGCAACCAACGAAGTGGTATTTCTAAAACCTGAAAATTTTGAAGCGCACGAAATTCGTGTAGCTATATTTGATGGCTACACACTTGATGACAAACGCCGTCCAAAACGTTTCTCAGAAGAGCAATACCTAAAAACGCCTGAGCAAATGGCTGAGCTATTTAGTGATATACCTGAAGCACTGCAAAATACGGTAGAAATAGCTAAACGCTGCAATGTGACTGTAAAGTTAGGCGAATACTTTTTACCAGATTATCCAACAGGCTCTCTTAATATTGATGAGTTTTTGGTTAAAGTGTCAGAAGATGGCCTTGAAGAACGACTCCAGTTTTTGTTCCCTGACGAAGAAGATAGAAAAGTAAAACGTGTTGAATACGATGAACGTTTAGCGGTAGAGCTTGGCGTAATCAACCAAATGGGTTTTCCGGGTTACTTCTTAATCGTAATGGAGTTTATTCAGTGGAGTAAAGATAACAATATACCGGTAGGTCCAGGTCGTGGTTCAGGTGCAGGTTCATTAGTAGCATACGCACTTAAAATTACCGATTTGGATCCCCTTGAGTTCGACTTGCTTTTTGAGCGATTTTTGAATCCAGAACGTGTATCAATGCCCGATTTCGACGTCGATTTTTGTATGGACAGGCGCGACGAAGTAATTGATCACGTATCGGCATTGTATGGGCGTGACGCGGTATCACAAATTATTACTTTTGGTACTATGGCCGCAAAAGCGGTAATACGCGATGTAGGTCGTGTACTTGGTCATCCTTATGGTTTTGTTGATCGTATTTCGAAACTGATCCCAGGCGATCCGGGGATGACCCTTGCCAAAGCCTTTGAAGTAGAGCCGCGTTTGCAAGAAGCCTACGATGGTGACTCAGAGGTAAAAGATTTAATCGATATGTGTCGCATCCTAGAAGGGTGTACGCGTAATGCCGGTAAACACGCCGGTGGTGTTGTAATATCGCCGACCACCATTACCGACTTTGCTGCACTTTACTGTGACGATGAAGGTAAATTTCCGGTAACACAGTTTGATAAAAACGACGTAGAAACCGCGGGCCTTGTTAAGTTCGATTTCTTGGGTTTACGTACCTTGACCATTTTGCAGTGGGCAGTGGATATGACCAACGTGCGTATGCAGCGCGAAGGCAAAGACCCTGTTGATATAAACACTATTCCACTGGATGATAAAAAAAGCATAGAGCTATTACTGCGCGCCGAAACAACCGCGGTGTTTCAGCTAGAATCGCGCGGCATGAAAGATTTAGTACGCCGCCTTAAGCCCGATTGCTTTGAAGATATGATTGCATTAGTAGCCTTGTTCCGCCCAGGTCCATTGCAATCAGGCATGGTAGATAACTTTATCGACCGAAAACTGGGTAGAGAGGAAATTTCATACCCAGATGCGCAGTACCAACACGAAAGCTTAAAACCAATACTCGATCCCACTTACGGCATTATTTTGTATCAAGAACAAGTAATGCAAATAGCGCAGGTACTCGCAGGCTATACGCTGGGTGGTGCAGATATGTTACGCCGTGCTATGGGTAAGAAAAAACCTGAAGAAATGGCAAAGCAGCGTTCAACGTTTGAAGATGGCGCGCGTAATAATGGTATTGATGGCGAACTGGCGATAAAAATCTTCGACTTGGTAGAAAAGTTCGCAGGTTATGGTTTTAATAAATCTCACTCAGCAGCTTATGCACTGGTTTCGTACCAAACCTTGTGGATGAAAACGCACCACCCAGCTGAGTTTATGGCTGCGGTAATGTCGGCCGATATGGATAACACCGACAAAATAGTGATTTTGGTGGATGAATGTGAAAACATGAAACTTACCTTATTACCGCCCGATGTAAACGCCGGTGAGTTTAAGTTTACGGTAAACCTGCAAGGCGAAATTGTTTATGGCATTGGCGCAATTAAGGGTGTAGGTGAAGCGCCAGTAGACGCTATTTTAGAAGCGCGCGCAAAGGGCGGCCCGTTTAAGGATTTATTTGATTTTTGTGCTCGCGTTGACTTAAAACGTCTCAATAAACGTGTCACCGAAAAATTAATTTATGCCGGTGCACTTGATAAGCTTGGGCCAGAGAAAACCCAAGCAGGGCGTGCAACATTACTGGCAAGTTTAAAAGACGCTATGCGCGCGGCCGATCAGCACAACAAGGCAGAGCAACTTGGACAAAGCGATTTATTTGGTTTATTGGCTACCGAGCCAGACGAAGTAGAGCAAGCCTTTATTAAGGCCACGGGCCTGACCGACAATGAATGGCTTGAAGGTGAAAAAGATACCCTAGGCCTTTATTTAACTGGGCATCCGATAAATCAGTATCGCAAGGAGCTTAGGTATTACACCAGCGGAAAGCTGGTGGATTTACAACCAACTAATCGTGATGTACTCTCTACTGCCGCTGGTCTAGTTATTTCAGCGCGGACCTTAATTAATAAAAAAGGCAACCGTTGGGGCTTAATAACTTTAGATGACAAGAGCGCCCGTATTGATGTACGCTTGTTTCCAGAACAGTTTGAAATGTACCAAGAAATGCTTCAAGTTAACAATATCTTGGTAATATCTGGACAGGTCAGCTTTGATAACTTCTCCGGTGGCATTACAATGACCGCCAGAGAAATAAACACCATTGCTCAAGCGCGTGAAAAACGTATTAAAGCGATTAAAATGACGCTGAACATGGTGCAAATCGAGGCAGGTTTCTTCGATAAATTACAAAAAGTACTCGAACCTTATAAAATGGGAACGTGTCCGATCAAGGTTTATTACCAACGCCCAGATGCGTTGGCGCAATTAACCCTAGGGATCGAATGGTGTGTCACGCCGAGCGACGACTTGATTCACAAGTTATCACTCATGGCGGCACAAGATGTAGAACTAGAATTTAACTGATTAGGTAGTTTAGAGCATGAGCCTCAATTATCTTGATTTTGAGCTTCCGATTGCAGAATTAGAAGCAAAAATTGAAGAATTACAAAGCATAAGCCGCGCTGGCGAATTAGACCTTGAGCTAGAAGAGGAAGTCAGCAAATTAAAAGAAAAAAGTGCTAAGCAAAAAGAGGAAATTTTCTCAAATTTAGGCGCTTGGCAAGTATCGCAGTTAGCGCGTCATCCGTTGCGTCCTTATACTCGAGATTATATCGAGCGCATTTTCACGGAATTTGACGAGTTTGCAGGCGATCGTACTTTTGCTAACGATCCGGCTATTTTAGGCGGTGTTGCACGTTTAGATGGCGAACCCGTTATGGTTATTGGCCAACAAAAAGGCCGCGACACAGCTGAAAAAATTAAACGCAACTTTGGTATGCCAAAACCAGAAGGCTACCGTAAAGCACTTCGCTTAATGGAAATGGCCGAGCGTTTTAAAATGCCAATTATGACCTTTATCGACACGCCAGGTGCATACCCTGGTGTTGGAGCTGAAGAGCGTGGTCAGTCTGAAGCAATTGCACGTAACCTTAAAGTAATGGCGGCGCTTAAAGTGCCAACTATTTGTACGGTTATTGGTGAGGGCGGCTCAGGTGGTGCATTAGCGATTGGTGTTGGCGACAGAGTTAATATGTTGCAATACAGCACGTACTCGGTGATTTCGCCAGAAGGCTGTGCTTCAATTTTATGGAAAAGCGCAGACAAAGCGCCACTTGCTGCAGAGGCTATGGGCGTAACCGCTGAGCGCGTTAAAGAGCTAGATTTAATCAACAATTTAGTTGATGAGCCTTTAGGTGGTGCACATCGTAATTACGATGCGATGGCGCGTAACTTAAAAACCCGTTTAAAACGTGATTTAGCAGACTTACAAGCGCTTTCGCTTGAAGATATGCTTGATCAACGTTACAAACGTTTAATGTCGTTTGGTTACTGCTAATAAAGTAGCTATTACATTAAATGTTAAAAAAAGCCGCTTATGCGGCTTTTTGTTTTAAAATACTTCTAACACAAATTTTATAGCGTATTGCATGCAATCATCAGCCATTTATCAACACGTTAAACACGCTCTAGAGCACTTTTTTAAGCAACAACAGTTTAATTTTACTGTTGCGCTTTCGGGTGGGGTCGACTCAGTTGTATTGTTACATGTAATGCACGTGCTAAAGCAAGAAATGCCAAAGCTAAAGGTAAGTGCAATATACGTTAATCATGGCTTAAGCGAATACGCTAATGACTGGCAGGCTTTTTGCCAAAACCTATGCGTTGAGCTAGATATACCGTTTAATACCGCGCAGGTAACAATAAGCCGGCAAACACGAACAAGCCTTGAAGCGCAGGC
Organism: Pseudoalteromonas sp. BSi20480; assembly: GCF_000241365.1. Lineage (NCBI taxonomy): Bacteria > Pseudomonadati > Pseudomonadota > Gammaproteobacteria > Alteromonadales > Pseudoalteromonadaceae > Pseudoalteromonas > Pseudoalteromonas sp. BSi20480. Next base: position 55,834 of record NZ_BADX01000012.1, read on the forward strand.
ACGTGAGGCACGTTATAAAGCACTTGATGAACTAAGCGCACCGCAAAGTGTTATTTTATTAGGCCAGCATTTAAACGACCAAATAGAAACGTTTTTACTGCGTTTAAAGCGTGGCTCGGGCTTAAAAGGGTTAGGTGCAATGCAAGCAATGCGTGAACTTCAAAGCGGGCGAATATGCTACAGGCCGCTTTTAAACATTACGCGCAGTGATATAGAGCACTTTGCCACAGCGTTTAATATTGCGCACATTACTGATGACTCAAATACCGATGAGCGTTTTGATCGTAACTTTTTGCGTGCACGTGTAGTGCCTGAACTGGCTAAGCGGTTTAAAGGTTTTGAACAGTGTGCTGGGCGCAGCATTGAGTTATTGCAGCAACAACAAGCGCTACTTGATGAGTACACTCAAATTGATCTAAGCCAAAGTTTAAATGACCAGCAAGCATTGTGTATTAGCCAAATAATTGATTATAGCGACGTGCGCATAACAAATGTGGTTCGTGCGTGGCTTAGCTTATTTACCCAAGTAATGCCATCTCAAAAGCAGTTGTCACAAATTATTAATCAGGCAATAAACGCTCAGGCCGATGCTAAAATTCAAATTGACTTAGTTGATGGACAGGTTAGGCGCCACCAAGGGTATTTATACTTTGTAACTCAAAAAAACATTGTGAATGATGATGAGTTAATCACTCATGAACTCACTCTCAACGATGGCCGCGTATTAACAAAGCAAAGAGGTGCAGGAATAAGAACACCGCATGCCAATGAGCAGGTTTCAGTAAGATTTAATTATAACAGCGCCCGTATAAAGCCTCTTAAAAAGCCCGGAAGTAACAGCGTAAAGCACTGGTTTAAGGACGCAAAAATAGCGCCTTGGCTTCGAAGTCAAGTGCCGCTTATTTTTTATAATGACGAGCTAGTACAAGTGGTTGGCTATTTTATAAGTGAAAAACATTATGATGAAAATGGTGTTTATTGGGAGTGTAAATAAATGAGTAAACAGCCACATGTTGGATTATCGCTAGTCAATAAAGCGCCACTAGGCATACTATTAACAGCCCTAATAGCGATAGTTGCTAATGTGTTGCTTGATTTGAACATTCTCACTTTAGCGTGTGCTATTTTGGGCGGTGCTGTATCAGCGGTTATATTAATGGCTTATTGGTTAGGTAAAGGAGGCATATTTTTTATATTGGGGGTGAGTTTACCACTCGTTTTAGTGTTATTTACGCCTCTTGATACCGTCACAGCCTTAATAAATTTAGTGAGTGGTTACTTTTTAGGTTTTTGTGTAACACTGACAATTTATAAATTTTTACCTGCAAAGTCTATTGAGTAATAGGGCAAGGGTTTACATAAAAAAGGCTTAGCGGGGGAAGCTAAGCCTTTTAAAAAAGCCTTATAATCAATATGCTTTAGCGCAGTTTCTGCCAGACGCTTTTGCTTTGTACAAGCCTTTATCTGCGCGAGAAAAGATTTCTATATCGCAGTCATTACTCATTGCTAAGGTATAGCCAATACTAACCGTAACTTCATGCTTTGACATTAAGCTAGATTGCTTTACAAATTGCATTATACGTTCAGATACAACCTGATTAGTTTTGAATTCAGGGTCTTCTATTAGTATTGCGAATTCATCGCCACCAAACCTAAATACGGTATCTGTAGCGCGTATACTTGAATTTAATACAGTTGCAAATTCTTTAAGTGTATCGTCGCCAATTTTGTGGCCAAATTTGTCATTTACCTGCTTAAAATTATCTAGGTCAAGTAACATTAGGCTAAAAGGGCGCTGATAACGGCGACAATTTTCAAGCTTTTGAGATAAAATGTCATTAAATTGACTACGGTTGTTTAAACCTGTTAATGAGTCTTTTGTAGCCAATTTAAGCACGCGGCTATACATCATCGCATTACGTAGTGGGTACACTAGCGCAGAGTGAAGCGAGCGTAACTTGCTTTCAATTGCTTTGCCTAAAGGGTACTTACTAAAATATATAAGTTGCCCTAAGTGCTCTCTTCCAATCGTTAAGTCAAAAATATAGGGCGTGCTATTAGTATCGCTTTCAGACGTTTGTGCAGTGCCAAGCGTTGATTGAAACTGCAATCCCGTAAAGTTTAAAAGCTTTTTTGTAAATTTTGCGTATATGGCCAATACATCTTCAATAACTAAACTAGTCTGTAGCTCAGCGACTAACTCGTGTGTTGCCGTTGTTTCATTATTTGGTGTGTGTTCAGCCGAAAACGGCAAAAAGTCGCCGCGACCAGAGACACGTTGCGTCAAAATATGGACATTTTCCATTAAATTCTCCCCCGAGAGTGTTGCTTTGCAAGTATTAAGCGATTTTTGTGCCATATTTTAAAATTAGCTTAAAAACAATTGCTTGCTATAGTTAAACTACATCCCCTAGTTTAATTGAAGCCGGAGGCCAAATTTGCAAAGTACTAATACTCAATTTTTTGGCTTACTTGTCGTTGCCGTTATTTTTGTGTGGTTTTTTAAGCGCATCGGTTTGCCGCCAATTTTGGCGTACCTAGCAACAGGTGTTTTAGCTGGCAGTCATGGCGTTGGATGGCTTGAACATACGCACGAAATAGACTTTGTTGCAGAGCTTGGTATTGTATTTTTGCTTTTTAGCTTAGGGCTTGAGTTTTCAATATCTCGATTAATGGCCATGCGTAATATTGTATTTGGCTTAGGTTCACTGCAGGTGATTGTAACAAGCTTAGTGCTTATTATAATTTTGTACTGTTTAAACTTCAGTTTGCTTACCAGCTTTACTATTGGTTCGATTATGGCGCTGTCTTCAACGGCGGTAGTCGTTAAATTGCTCAAAGAAAGTGGGGAACTTAATCAGCGTAGAGGGCAATTAGCAATCGGTGTATTGTTGTTTCAAGACATTGCCGTAGTCCCTTTACTTATTATTCTTCCTTTATTTGCCACAAGCGATTCACAAACAATTGGGTGGGCGTTAGCATTTTCTCTGACTAAAGGCGCTTTTGTTTGCGTATTACTGTGGGCTATTGGTAAATGGTTACTGCCTAAAGTGTTCAGCGAAATAGCCTTAGTGCGCACTGATGAGCTGTTTGTACTTACTACGCTACTGGTTGCTTTGTTTGCGGGTTTACTAACCTATATGTTTGGCTTATCAATGGCGCTAGGTGCATTTTTGGCCGGGATGATGCTTGGTGAAAGTCATTACAGGCACCAGCTTGAAGCCGATATACGGCCATTTCGCGATATCTTAATGGGGCTTTTTTTGTTACCGTAGGCATGCAGCTCGATTTACTCTATGTGTTTAGCAATGGTCTTATTATTGTTGGCGCATTATTTGGATTATTGGTTTTAAAAATAGCTGTGGTTGCCATCAGTGCACAACTTATGGGTGAGCGAAAGCAGGACTCATTAGCGTGTGGCATTATGCTGTGGCAAATGGGTGAATTTGGTTTTGTATTAATTGCCTTGGGTAGGCAGCATCAATTATTAACCAGCGAACACATTTCATTTTTAATTGCCCTTGGTGTGTTATCGATGGCGTTAACACCATTTTTAATTGAAAAAACACCCTATATTTTAAGGCGTTTAGGGTTATTAAATAGCCCAAGCATTGCATGGGAAGGTGAGCCACAAGTAAGTGCACTTTACACAAACCATGTAGTCATCTGTGGTTTTTCGAGGGTAGGGCAAACTATAGCGCGCTTTTTAAAGCCAGAAGCTATTGAATATGTTGCTGTTGAAAGTAACCCCATACTTGTTCAAGAAGGTAAGGCTGCAGGTGAGCCTGTAATATTTGGCCACGTTAAACAAAAAGATATTTTAAAGTGTGCGGGCGTAGAGCGAGCGCGGTTGGTGATTATTACATTTACCGAGTTTGAACAAACACAAATAGTGATAGATGCAATAAAGCAAATAGCTCCAGAGGTAAAAATACTTATACGTACCCGAGACGATAGCCAGCTTGAAAAACTACGAGAGCTTGGTGTCACTGAAGTTGTACCAGAAACGCTTGAAGCAAGTTTAATGATAGTCTCGCATGTTTTGTCTATGTCGGGTGTACCCATGAGCCGAATTATTAGGCGAGTGAGTGATGAGCGAAGAAATCGTTATCAATTTTTGCAAAGTTTTTTTACAGGTGAGCATATAAGCAACGATGAAAGTAATTCAGATAAATTAGAGTATTTGCATGTGGTTGCTCTGCCCGATAAAGCACATGCGGTTAATAAAAGTATAAATGAGCTTAATTTAGTAAAGCGCAAGGTATCTATTAAGGCATTACGACGCCAAGACCGAGAAATAGACGCCCCTTCAGATCAAATCATTTTGCTTGCCAACGATATACTCGTTTTACAAGGTAAACCAAGGCGTGTGGAACGCGTAGAACATTTTTTATTAGACGGCATTGAATAAATTAATCGAGCCCTAAAAAAGCTCTTATTTCAGGTAGCTTAGCCATGCCGTCTTGATACCCTATTTCCATTAAGTGCTGGGTATAGCGTTTTTCAAATAATAAGTAACTCGTTAAACTTGATTGAGAGTGCTTTTTAACACCAATAGTACGCAATAATACTTTTATCGCCCATGGCATATCGTTGTAATACTGTGCTGCAATGACATTAAAGTTTTGTGAGGGGTTAATAATAAAGCTATCTATTTGCTTTAGCTCTTGGTGTTTATCTCGTGCAGGTAAAAGCCCCAAAGTGCGGTTTATTCTATCTAAGCGTTCTAAATCTGACTGCATGGTGTCGGTAAATACACTATCAAGCAAGTGTCCGGCTACAGCAGAAAGCCCAGGATAATGCGCAGTATATCCCGGTAGATGCGGCTCTTTAGGTTCATCTACACCAATGATAAATATTTTTTCGGCACCCAAATGTATTGAAGGGCTAAGTGGCGATAGTTGATGTATAGAACCATCACCAAAGTAATGATTATGAATATTCACGCTTGGGAACACCATTGGAATAGCACTTGATGCCATTAAATGCTCAACATTAATGCGTGTTGGGCGGCCTTCTCGTTTAGCTCTTTGCCAAGCTGTTTGTGTATTTGACTGAAAAAAAGCGACTGAATCACCTGTGGTATAGCTTGAGGCTGTAATCGAAAGCGCTTCTAAATAGTTTCGGTGTAAATTACGCTCTATGCGATGCAAGTCTAAAATTTCGTTAAGTAAACCACGTAAAGGGCGGTTGTTAAGCAAGCTTGCTGGTGGGTGGTTAATATGCTCTGATTGAAAGCTAGTTAAAATATTACGCGCAATATGGCCAAATACACTTAAAAAATCACTTTTATACACCATTGAGGTCGAAAAGTTTTTCCAAACAGATTCTAATTTTCGCACTGCTAAGTGCGCACAAGAGGCATAACAAGCCAAGGCCGCAGAGTTTATTGCGCCTGCAGACGTACCATTTATTATTCTAAAAGGAAGAGGTGCCGTACGTGGCATACTATGCGCTAGCGCTTTTAAAACACCTACTTGATACGCCGCTCGAGCACCACCACCAGTGAGTAATAAGGCTGTTTTAGGTTTTTTGGGATCTATTTGCTTAATTTTCATATTGGTGGTTAAACTGTTCAACGTCTTTACTTTATTTATTAACTGTAAGTCTTTAAGCTAGAAGAATCAAAGGTTAACTGTTCATAGAGTTATAACTGTATAATTTAATGCTGAATTCAGCATGTCTAACTTAAGATAACTATTGATTTAATAAAAAACTCGAACAGAATGAATTTAATCCACTTAGCCCACTCTAAGTGATACCGCATTTTTATTTTTTATGGAGTTCGTATGTCAGACTCACCAGATGTTCAAAAACGCTCAACAAACAGTAACTTACTTCTTGCCATTATTACGCTAATTGTTGTTGCTTGTGTGGTTGCATTTGTATTACTCAAACCAAGTGACGAACCGGTTGCGCGCATAGAAGCAACAGAGCCCGTTAAAGAGCGGCCAATAATGGAACTTAAGCCATTAAATGAACCAGATATAATTGAGCCAGAAGAGCCAACAGCAGTTGAACAGCCGGCAGAGCTCGAAGTGCCAGCGCAGCGCATAGTTGAACCCGAACCAGAAGTAGCTACGTTACCTGCCTTAAACGATAGTGATACTATGGTTGTTGCCAAAATTGACGAGTACCTAAGTGACTCTGTGATGAGCCTATTAGTCACTGATGATGTTATTCGTCGAGGTGTTGTTTTTATTGACAACTTAGCTCAAGGCAAAGTAGCTAAAAAACACAACCCTGTTATTAAACCCCAAGAAAGCTTCAGTGTTACCGAAGGGGATATTTTAACAATTGATCCAAATAGTTATGAGCGTTACACACCGTATGTAAAAATTTTTACTAGCATGAGTGCAGCGCAAGTGGTCCGTATGTTTGAAGAGTACCAGCCACTTATTAACGATGCATACACTGAAATTGGTTATGGCGATGACGAGTTTAAACAAACATTGAACGACGCTATCGATTTACTACTTGATACTCCGGAGCCTGAAGGCGCCTTACCACTTTTACGTGACTCAGTAACTTATCAGTATGCGTTTTCAGAGTGGGAGCAACTTCCTGCTGCTCAAAAACAGCTTTTACGCATGGGTCCAGACAACATGAAAAAAGTAAAAGCAGCACTTCGTAATATAAAAGCGCAATTAGAGAGCAAATAACAGTCACAAATTAAATTTAAAAGCCGCGATTGTATATGAAGTATGCAATCGCACCTTCTTTTTTGATTATCCCTTGAATAACACAGTAAAAGTAGAGATAATCTCTTCCGCGCCAACCAAGGCCCTCAATGGTAGTCTTATTGGTCCTCTCGCAACACTAGCAGGCGAACCTGGTCAGGCCCGGAAGGGAGCAGCCACAGTTTGTGACGTGTGTGCCGAGATGTGGCTGGTAAGACTGCCACCCAAATTCCTCATTTGGTGTTGTTTGAAGTATAAGTTGACATATTTGTACTAAAAGGTGGCATAAATTGGAAGTATAAGGTGGCATAGTCTAGTATTTAACCAAATGGTTAGATGGTTGACTCACATGTACAGAAGAAAACTCAAACACTCCCGTGTTAAAAATCTCCATAAATTTGCTAGTCAAAAAAATAAATCCACATGTTTAGTTGAATCCTCTTTAGAATTTGATGCTTGTTTCCATTTTGAATTTTCACCATCAATAGCCGCATTTGAAGCACAACCACTAGGTTACGAATATGAGTTTGATAACCGTATTTGCCGTTACACACCTGACTTTTTACTTACCCACACAGACGGCACGCAAAAATTTATAGAAGTAAAACCGCAAAGCAAAATTGCCGACGAAGACTTTCGTGCACGTTTTATTGAAAAGCAAGCTATCGCTAAGCAAGATGGACGTGATTTAATACTGGTTACTGATAAACAAATCCGTGTATACCCAACACTCAATAACTTAAAGCTTTTGCATCGCTACTCTGGTTTTCAGTCTTTAACAGAGCTGCAAGCATCGGTGCTAGAACTTGTTAAGCAATACGGCTCTATTAAAGTGGGACAGTTAGTTAGCTTTTTAAAAGTAACTGCCGGTGAGCTACTTGCTACGGTGCTACGCTTATTATCACTAGGGCAGTTATTTGCCGACTTAACTACAAATGAAATATCAATAGAAACAGCAATTTGGTCTAACAATGTTTAATGACGGTTTGTTTGAAGATGAATTTAACCAGCCATTACCAAAAGTAGAAACCAAACTACCTCAAAGTTACGCCAAAGATTTACAAGCCCTTCCTGAAAAAATTAAAACTACAATATTTGCTAAGCTTAAATATATTCAATGGCTTGAGGCTAATATTCAAGGCGGTTGGACACAAAAAAACCTTGAGCCTTTATTAAAATTAATGCCTGAAGTTGAGGGAGAAAAAAAGCCCAGTTGGAGAACAGCAGCACGATGGTATAGCGCTTATACCAATGCGGATAAAAATATAATGGCGCTAATACCAAGCCATCAAAAAAAAGGTAACAGAGAGCGTGATACAGCCACCGATAAGTTTTTTGAAAAAGCACTTGAGCGTTACTTAGTAAAAGAAAAACCATCAGTGGCTTCGGCTTATAAGTATTATGCAGATTTAGTTATTATTGAAAACGACAGTGTTGTGGGCAGTGTTTTAAAGCCTTTAACATACAAAGCGTTTAAAAACAGAATAGATAACTTACCGCAATACGAAGTAATGATTGCTCGTTATGGTAAGCGCCTTGCTGATATTGCTTTTAATAAAGTGCAAGGGCACACACGGCCTACCCGAGTACTCGAAAAAGTTGAAATTGACCATACGCCACTTGATCTTATTTTATTAGATGATGAGCTGCATATTCCACTTGGCCGACCAACACTCACTATGTTAGTAGATGTGTATAGCCATTGTATTGTTGGCTACTACTTTAGCTTCAGTGAGCCTAGCTATGATGCAGTAAGGCGAGCAATGCTAAATGCGATGAAACCTAAAAGTGAAGTGGCAAAACTATACCCCGATACGATTAATGAGTGGAAGTGTGCTGGCAAAATTGAAACACTTGTTGTTGATAATGGCGCTGAATTTTGGAGTAACAGCCTTGAGCTTGCTTGTGAAGAAATAGGCATTAATACTCAATATAATCCTGTTGCAAAGCCGTGGTTAAAACCATTTGTAGAACGTATGTTCGGCACAATAAATACTGAATTATTAGACCCTGTGCCTGGTAAAACCTTTTCTAACATTTTACAAAAGTATGAATACAATCCCAAAAAAGATGCAATTATGCGTTTTACGACCTTTATGCAGTTATTTCATAAATGGGTATTAGACGTTTACCATCAAGATGCCGACAGCCGCTTTAAGTACATACCAAGCCAATTATGGGATCAAGGCTTTAATACGTTACCACCAACAATGCTGAGTGATGCTGATCTTCAACAATTGGATGTTGTGCTCAGTATTTCAAAGCATCGGGTGCTTCGTAAAGGTGGAATACGGCTAGAAAACTTAAGCTACGACAGTACTGAACTAGCCAACTACAGGAAGCAATTTAGCCACAAAGTATCTCAAGAAGTTTTAATTAAATTAAACCCAGATGATATCTCTTATATCTACGTGTACCTTGATAAGCTAGAGCATTACATAAAAGTGCCATGCATAGATCCAAACGGTTACACCCAAAATTTAAGTTTGAATCAGCACAAAATAAATATACGTATTCATCGCGATTTTATTTCGGGCTCTATCGATAATGTAGGCTTAGCAAAAGCGCGTATGTTTATTCATGATAAAATTCAAAACGAGTTTGAAGAGTTAAAAAATGCGCCAAGAAACTCAAAAGTAAAAGGTGGTAAAGCGTTAGCTAAGCATCAAAATGTAAATAGTAACTCACATAAATCAATAGCTCAGAGTGAGCCAGTAGAACCCAAAAAGGTTACACCTAAAGAGCAGCCAGCTGATAGTTGGGATGACTTTATCTCAGATCTAGATGGATTTTAATTATGCTGACCGATAAACAAAAAGAAAGGCTGAATGAATTTCGCGATGTGTTTATTGAATACCCAATAATAAGCACGGTATTTAACGACTTCGACAGATTAAGGCTTGGTAAAGGGTTAGTGGGCGAAAAGCCCTGCATGCTTTTAAATGGCGATACAGGCACAGGTAAAACAGCACTGATCAAGCAATATAAAGAACGCCATTTACCGCAATTTATTAATGGTGTTATGAATCACCCCGTATTAGTAAGCCGCATACCCAGCAACCCAACACTAGAATCTACTTTAGCCGAACTTCTTAAAGACTTAGGGCAAGTAGGCAGCACAGAGCGCAAACTGCGAGTAAACGGTACACGGTTAACGACATCATTAATAAAATGCCTAAAAACGTGTGGCACAGAGCTTATAATTATTGATGAGTTTCAAGAGCTAATTGAGCATAACCAAGGTAAAAAGCGCCGCGAGATTGCCAACCGATTAAAATACATTAACGACGAAGCGGGTGTATCAATTGTATTGGTAGGTATGCCGTGGGCAGAAAAAATAGCAGACGAACCACAGTGGTCATCGCGTTTATTAGTAAGGCGGCAGCTGCCTTATTTTAAGTTGTCAGAAAACCCAAAGCACTTTGTGCAGTTAATAATTGGCCTAGCCAACCGTATGCCATTTACCGAAAAACCAAATTTAAGTGAGCAAGCAACAGTATTTGCTTTGTTCTCACTATCAAAAGGCTGTTTTAGAACATTAAAATACTTTTTAGATGATGCCGTACTTTATGCATTAATAGATAACGCTAAAACCCTTACGACCAAGCACTTAGTTAAAGCATTTGAGGTACTT
>NZ_BADX01000011.1:0-2734 GCF_000241365.1 Pseudoalteromonas sp. BSi20480
CTTAAAAAATTCCTAATTAAGAAATTAAAGCCTGACTCACTATTGAGCCAGACAAGCTAAAATCATATTACAGCGCGAGCTGAAATTATTGTATCTGCAACCTGCTTTGAGGCTTCAGCGTACTTCAAAAACTCCATAGAGTAAGAAGCACGACCCTGAGTTGCAGAACGTAAAGCAGTCGCATAACCGAACATTTCAGACAGTGGAACCTGCGCATTTATTTGCTTAAGCCCACCAAGTGCATCTTCCATGCCCTCGATCATGCCGCGACGACGGTTTAAGTCGCCAACTACATCACCCATGTTTGAGTCAGGAGTGATTACCTCAACCTTCATTAGTGGTTCTAAAAGAACTGGGTTTGCTTTAAGCGCACCGTCTCTCATAGCTAATGAACCTGCAATTTTAAATGCCATTTCATTCGAATCTACATCATGGAACGAACCATCATATAAAGTCGCTTTAACGCCAAGTAAAGGATAGCCTGCCAGTACACCTTGAGACATTTGCTCTTGGATACCTTTGTCTACCGCTGGGATGTATTCTTTAGGAACTGATCCACCTACGGTTTCGTTAACGAATTCGTAAATTGGAGAATCATCATCCGAAATATCCATCGGTTCAAGCTTCAACCAAACGTGACCATATTGACCACGACCACCTGATTGACGAATGAACTTTCCTTCAACTTCTACAGTTGAACGAATAGCTTCACGATATGAAACCTGCGGCTTACCAACGTTACATTCAACACTGAATTCACGTTTCATACGGTCGACGATAATATCTAGGTGAAGTTCACCCATACCAGAAATAATTGTCTGGCCTGATTCTTCGTCAGTTTGTACGCGGAAAGACGGATCTTCGGCAGCTAGTTTACCTAGCGCGATACCCATCTTGTCCTGGTCAGCGATTGTGCGAGGCTCAACCGCAACAGAGATAACTGGTTCTGGGAATTCCATACGCTCAAGCGTAATAATTGAATTCGGAGCACACAGTGTCTCACCTGTTGTAACGTCTTTAAGACCAATAGCCGCCGCGATGTCGCCTGCGTAGACTTCTTTGATCTCTTCACGAGAGTTTGAATGCATCTGTACGATACGGCCAAGTCGCTCACGCTTACTTTTAACTGGGTTGTATACCGCGTCACCCTGTTTAACAGTACCAGAGTAAACACGGAAAAAGGTTAAAGTGCCAACAAACGGGTCTGTTGCAATTTTAAATGCAAGTGCAGCAAACGGCGCTTTATCATCAGCTGGACGTTCCTCTTCGGTACCATCTTCTAAGATACCTTGGATTTGTTTAACTTGTTCTGGTGAAGGCATGTATTCTACAACGCCGTCAAGCACCGCTTGAACACCTTTGTTTTTAAATGCGCTTCCACAAGTTACTGGAACAATCTCATTGGCCAATGTGCGTTGGCGTAAAGCATTTTTAATTTCTGCTTCACTTAACTCTTCACCTTCTAAGTATTTGTCCATTAGTTCTTCTGAGGCTTCAGCAGCGCTTTCAACTAAATGAGAGCGCCATTCTTCAGCTGACTCAAGAAGGTCTGCCGGTATTGACTCATATGTGAAAGTCATCCCCTGGTCCGCTTCGTTCCAGTTAATCACTTTCATTTTTATAAGGTCAATAACACCTTTAAAGTCGTCCTCAGCGCCTACTGGCAACTGAATAGGAACAGGCGTTGCTCCAAGACGAGATTTCACCTGGCTAACAACAGCTAAAAAGTCAGCGCCCGTGCGATCCATTTTATTTACGAAGATCATTCTTGGAACTTCGTATTTGTTCGCTTGACGCCAAACTGTTTCAGTTTGCGGCTGTACACCAGAAGAAGCACAAAGCACAACTACCGCACCATCAAGTACACGTAAAGAACGCTCTACTTCGATAGTGAAATCTACGTGTCCTGGAGTATCAATAATATTAATACGATGGGCGTCAAATTGAGCGTCCATCCCTTTCCAAAAACACGTTGTTGCAGCAGAAGTGATTGTGATACCACGCTCTTGTTCCTGCTCCATCCAGTCCATAGTTGCAGCGCCATCATGTACTTCACCGATCTTATGAGAAAGACCAGTGTAGAACAGAACACGTTCTGTTGTGGTGGTTTTGCCTGCATCTACGTGAGCTACTATGCCGATATTACGGTAGCGCTCAAGTGGAGTTGTACGTGCCATATGATCCTCTTAAAGGTTAAGGACAGATTACCAACGGTAATGAGCGAATGCTTTATTCGCTTCAGCCATACGGTGAACGTCTTCACGTTTCTTAACCGCAGTGCCTTTATTATCAGCAGCGTCAACGATTTCTTGAGCTAAACGTAAGCCCATAGATTTTTCGCCACGCTTACGTGCAGCGTCTACTAACCAACGCATACCTAATGCGTTGCGACGAACTGGACGTACTTCAACTGGTACTTGATAAGTTGAACCACCAACACGGCGAGATTTAACCTCTACCTGTGGACGGATGTTATCAAGTGCAGATTCAAAGATTTCTAGGTGCGACTTGCCTGATTTCTCAGCAGCCACGTCTAGCGCACCATAAACAATTTTTTCAGCAGTAGATTTCTTGCCGTCTAACATTACGATGTTAACGAATTTAGCAAGAAGTTCCGATCCGAACTTAGGATCTGGAAGAATTTTACGTTGACCTATTACGCGTCTTCTAGGCATTTTGTATCTCCGGTTTATTCAGGTTTGCTCTTTCGAGTCAATCACCCAAAACAATAATT
>NZ_BADX01000010.1:0-29392 GCF_000241365.1 Pseudoalteromonas sp. BSi20480
AAGCCAAGTGTTGGAGAATTGGCAATTGACTTTGAATCTGACCATTGCAACGACATTAACTCTAGAAAGATTTTAAGCTCGCTGAATCAGTCCGTTGGTATTCTTTGCTTATCCAAAAATGAATCATCCCTGCTAATGTGGTCACACTACGCGGGTGAGTACTCAGGATCTGTTATTGAGTTTGACGAAGAGCATGAATTTTTCACGGGCCTATTTGATATAGAGTATAGAGAGCATAGACCTAAAAAGGACATTGGTTCTTATTTAAACGGTGAATCTCCAATTCCTATAGCGGAGCTTTGTGTAAAACCCAAGGATTGGGAATACGAGCAGGAATGTAGAATCGTTAGAAACCTCTCTGACTGTAAAAAGGTTAGTGACTATAACGGCTTTCCAGTTTATGTGATGGATGTTCCCATGGATGCGATAAAATCAATTACTCTTGGTGAAAGAATGCCCATAGAGCATCAAAGAGAGATTTGGAACAAAATCAAGAATACAAAAATTGCATTAAACCTCGCTGCTATCGCAAATTGGGGCTACGAGTTTAGAAAAGAACCAATTAAGTATAATCTTCCTGCTTCTGAAATGAGCCCTTTGATAAGTCCAAGAACAGCCCATATATTTTCTGAACTCGAAAATGAGTTCGGTGAAATAGCGCGATGGATGATAAAAGAGCATAAGTTGAGCGATGTTGCTAACCACAAACTATAAAGTGTTAACAAGCGCAAGCAGTCTGAAAATTTACTCGCTAGCGCTCCTAAATTTCCGCTGTTGCGGGCGTTATGTGACAGGTGGAAAATTAAACTTTTATGGCCTTAAGTGAATTCGAAATAAAGAAGATAGAAAAAGCTGCCAACGCTTTTTTAAATAAGCGTAGGCCACCAGTGCATATTAGAAATGAGTTAGACATTGGTTGGCGGCTGGAGAAGCAATCAGTTTATATATATGAAACGCGTCCTGTTTGGAACAGCCCAAATGAATATCATGACCTGGACATGGCTAAAGCAACTTTTATCCTCGCTCAAGGTAAATGGAAAATTTTCTGGATGCGACAAGATCTAAAATGGCATGGCTATGAGCCAAATATGTATGTAAAAACTATTGAGCAAGTCTTTGCCGTTATAGATCATGATGAATACGCTTGTTTTTTTGGGTAAGTCACATAACAAAAAAATCAAGTTCGCCCGCTGCGCGGGCTGGGATGCATACACGCGGGGCGGCTTTGCCATTATGCCCCACATGCCTGCGCCCCTTATTTAAAAGTTAGCTGCTTTGAGGTCAATCATTAGTAAGGTGTTTTGATGAGAATTTTAGTAACAGGCTCTGCCGGTAGAGTCGGGCGTGCAATCTATATTAAATTAATGCGCACCCATGACGTGGTCGGCATTGATAAAACGCCTTGCTCAACAGCCGATTACATTGGTGATATTCTTGATAGTGATCTGATTGATCGGGCTCTTAAAAATGTTGATGTCATCATTCATACAGCGGCTCTTCACGCTCCACATGTTGGTTTAGTACCTGATTCAGAGTTTCAGTCTATCAACGTAGACGCGACCGAGAAACTCGCTCTGGCTGGATTAAAAGCAGGTATTAAGCACTTTATTTTTACCAGCACTACTGCATTGTACGGCTATGCTTCAACACCTAAAGGTATTGCTGGTTGGATAAATGAAGACGTCACACCTCAACCCAAGTCGATTTATCATAAAAGTAAAATTGCGGCTGAAGCTAAGCTAGAAGAAATTTCAAAGTTGTTTCAGCTTCCAGTTACTGTGCTGCAAATGTCGAGATGTTTTCCTGAACCTGCGGATTTAATGGCAGTATTTCGCCTTACTCGTGGCATAGATGCTCGTGATGTAGCAAACGCTCATTTATGTTCTGTGGAAAAACGCTTAAGTGGTTTTAATCGTTTTATAATCTCAGGCGCTACACCTTTTCAACTTTCTGATTGTGAAGCTCTATACACTGATGCTGCATCTGTCATCGAGCGTCAATGTCCTGACATCGCGCTAGCATTTAAACAAAGAGATTGGCAACTACCTCAAAGCTTAGATCGCGTATATGATTCATCATCTGCATGTGACAAATTAGGGTGGTCACCTATACATGGTTTTAAAAGCGTTTTGGAAATGTTAGATACTGAAATACCTGAAGTATTGCCAATTTTGAAACGCAGCTAACAAAGCAATTAAGAGTGATTCGGCATGGGCAGCGTTTTTACTATGCATTGCTTTTAACATTAGGCAAAGCGAGTTCGCCCTCAGTACACTCTTTTTAAAAGTTTCATACTTTGTGCCTAAACTCGTTTGCAAGTTTAGTTTTTCGATAGCTGCCTGTATTAGCCCTTGTCCATCTTTTGTTCACTAAATGCTGGTGTTCATTTTTATTGAACGATATTAATTAGTGAACAGGTAAACTTAAATCCCTTACTGTAATTAGTGGAATAAGTACAAGCCTGATAAGTAACCTTTAGGAGCTTATAACAGCTCTATTAAAATAAGCCCCTGTATTAAACGTAACGTTTAACACAGGTTTGGGCTAATCTACTAAACACCAAACGTATTAAAACGAATACTGTAGCCTTAATGAGATTGCATTGCCCGATGTGATAGTACCGCCTGCCTCGTAGTAATCGGCTTTAATGTAGTCGGCCATAAACTTTATGTTTTTGTTTACGGTGTAGTTAACGCCGAGGGAGTAGGTTTTTGCGTCTTGGTTTTCTTGTTTGAGCTTAAGTAGGCTGTAGCGGCCAGTGAGCTCCCAGCCTGGCTCTGAGCTTGCGCCTAGTTTTGCGTTTTTATATTTACGGTATCCGCCCGATAGCTGATAACCAAATTGCAAATAGCCGCCTTCGTAATCGTTAGTTGAATTTTCAATACTGGTTACTTGTGCTTGTTGCCACTCGGCCATCATGGTAAATCTATTTTTAAGCCATAGTAGCTCTACGCCTTGTTGCGAGAGGCTATCTGCATTAATTTTATCGCCTTCTATTAATGAGTCAGCGGTATAAACTTCAAGAGGTTCATTCACTCTAAATTCGTTACCGTCGTACTGCCTCTCACTAAATGCGATGCCTAGGTGTAAAAGGTTGGTGTTTTGCTGCCATGGCACCCAAGCTACGCGCCCTGTAATAGCAGACGTTGCTTCGTCTTCATCGGGCTTGTAATAACCTAGTTGCCAATTTACAGAGGCTATGTCCCCGGAAAGGCTAATACCTAAGCTGCGTCCTGGTGAAAACGCTTCGCTTATCATGCTGCGTTCGAGCATTAGCAATTTACGCGAGCTGGTTAGTTTTTCTAGGCCAAAACCTTCTTTTTGTTGGCCTATGGTTAAATCGGCAAATTCCCAGCCAGAGTATTCTAGGTAGGCGTCTTTTATTTCGGTTTCGCCATCGGCAAAGCCAAGTTGAAATTTACTTTTCCAGTCTTTACTTATGTCTGATTTAAAACTTAGGCGAGCGCGGCGTATTTCAGAGGTACTTTCTGAATCGTTGCTGTCGTATTGTCCCTCTAACAATGAGCTATCAAACTTGTTGTAGTCGAGCATGATATAGCCGCTTAGGTCTATATCGTCGTTAATTTTGGCAAAGCTTGCGTTACTAACAAAGCAAAGAGCTGAAAGTGCCGCATAAGTAATCGTTTGTTTAGAGATCATGTTAGGCTGCCTTTATTTGTTTTTCGGCTAGGTAACTTACTTTTAGTTGCGCTACGTCTCTTAAAAAGTCGATGTGTTCTATATCTACGGCAACGACGTTTAGGCCTGTGCGCTGTTTTAAATCATCGATTAATGTGGCTTGGTTTTGTGGGGTTATGTTTTCTATGCGCTCGTAGCAAACGCTTTGTACTTCGTAGCGTTTTACAAATACGCTTGAGTCAATCAAAAAGGCAATTAAGCAAATTATGCCATTAAGAATACTTAGCTCAATTAGGCTCATTTGCCCTACAGAGGTCAGTAAAGCAATGGCAGTAACAAGGAATAAGTAAGTCATTTCTTTAATAGAAATAGACTCAGTGCGGTACCTTAGCATGGTAAATACGGCAAATAGGCCAAATGCAAATTCCATCGACATATCAACCCCGTGCAGCAAAAAGGTAATAATAAAAACGCCTACGCCAAATAAAATAAACGAGCCTGCCACCACTGCATTTTTACTGATGCGAAAATAACAGCCATAGCAAAGTACAGCCAGCGATAGGATGTTTACTAAAAAGCGGGAAAGAAAAATAAGATCTAATTTTGTCATTTTAATTATTCTCTAAAGGTAATAGTGGGTTAGTGCGGTTAAGGTGTTTTAAACGGGCTAAAACAGGTTTAAAGCGGTTTACTTTTAAGCGCTCGGGGTAGAGCAAAGCACAGCCAATGCAGTATTTACTAAACGAGGCTGGGAATATGTGGTGTTTGCTCATAAGTTTATAAAATGGCGAGCGTTTTGTTTTTTTACGTTGCTTAAGTTCGGCAATAAAAAAGCCTGGTAAGGTTATTTTGTTATCCCCTTTTGGGGTGTTGTACCACAGGTTAAAATCAAGCGTTAAGCGCTCGGCTTTTTCTTCGTTGGCTAGCGCTATACGGTTATAGCCGCTTTGCTGGGTTACGTTTAAATGTGCAAAGCTGTTTTTCATTTGCTCTTTCATAAACGCAGTACAATGGGCTTGCTCGTTGTTTTTTTCGAGCTTAATACGTGTTTTTACTGTGCGGCTTTGGTTGTTTTTTAGTTTTACTTCTAGGTATTCGGTGGCGGTATCAACGTAGCGCCTTTGGCGTACTTTGTAGCGATTAAGCTTACCGTTATGATGGGCTTTATATAAATCAAGCTCGGGCGTATCAAAATACTGATTATAATAAGAAAATAAACGCTTGCCTTGTATATCAAGTACACGGTACTGGCCTTGTATATGAGTAAGTAGCTCAGGTAAAAAAGAAAGTGGCAGCATAAACTTACTGTCTACACGGTTCATTAAATTAGCGTTATTAAGATCGTTTAATCCGTAACCTTCAAACGGAATAAGTAACTCGTTAATTAAGCTTGTTAATGAGCCATGCGCATCTGGTTTTTCAGGCTGAGCCTGCTTATTTTTAGTGTTTATTGCAGTAATTGTTACAGGTGAGATTGAAGCGTCCTTTTCAAAAAGTTCATCCTTAAAACGTGCTTGAATTGTCATAATTTTCTCAGATTATTAAATTGCAAAGTTATAGAGTGCAGTGCCAGCGTGCTGACACCGCATGAAGGATGGGTTGTTTATCTAGCGCAAAATCCGCTGCCATCGCCAGCTGAAGGCAATGTGCCATCGAGCTGCGCGGCCATATTTGCTACGCGGTACTGCATAAACGACGTTAAGCCGTAAAACTGCCCCGTTGTAGAGGTTAGGTTTTGCTCAAAGTAGGTTGATCCATAAAAGCTGGTTGGGTCGTTTTGTACGTGCTCACGAATTAGGTCGGCTATTTCATTTACGCGTGCGTTAAATGTGTCGCTTGAAAGTGAGCCATTAATAAGCTGTGTTAAGTAACTGTGGTACGTGTCTAGGTTGCTTTGCTCGGCAAATACATTAGCAATTAACGGGCGCTCGCTTAATGCGCCGCTTACTGGCTCATCAATGTAGAGCTCTCTTACATCTACGCCATTACAATCCATGGCAAAGGTGCCAAATGACTCGTTAAAATCCCACGGCAAAATGCTAAATACGCCATCGTCATCGTAAATATAATAGTTATGTGCAAGCGGGCCGTGGTAGCTATCTAAATTAGACAGTGAAGTACTTACCGACATATAACGTAAAAGTGTGTCTACTTCTATGGCGCTGGTTTCGCCTTTATCGAGCGATTCAACAAAGTTAATAAAGGCGCCGTTATCTGTGGTGTCTTCGTTGGTTTGCAGGTTTATATCGGTGTAGCTTTGTATGTCGTCACCTAGCCATAATAAATCGCTGCCTGTGCCATCTGGCTTGTATAAATCGCCATTACTGTTGGTAAAGTGTTTTTCAACAAATTCGCCATCTACGGCTTCTACCATTAAATACAAACCAAATAGTTCGCCGTTTACATAAAAGTTAACGTAAGCATGCTCAGGCGTTGGTACGCCCATTTCATCCATTAGCTCGTAGGCGATTACTTCACGCATGTACGACGGATCGTTAAACGAATTTTGTAGTGTGAATTTTTTTAGCCCAAAAAACTTTTGCCCCGACACATATTCGTTAATATCGACCTTAAAACTGTAACGGTCGCTGCTAGAGTTGGCAACGCTGCTTAAGCTTGAGCCGCCTTTAGTGCGAATAGCTACGCTATCGAGTGTTACCCCATTAAAGGTAATAGCGGTTTCGTGATATTCCTCATCAAGTGGGTTATCTAGAATGTCTTGCCAGTTTTCGTCGCTAATTGTAATAGAAAGCGTATTAACCGCTGTGGGTGTAAAGGCAGTTGCAACTGTATTTTCACTACTTGGGGTAGGTGTTAAAAACGCATGAGTAAAGCCTGTACTGCTACTTAGGCCGTAACTAAAGCCTGTGGCTACATCACTTTCATCCCAGTCAATGTAGTCAATTACTTCATCGTTGAGTATTAAGCTTAGCTCGTCTTCTTTGCCTAGTTTAAACGGGACGTAGTAAGTGCCTGGGTCTTCATCGGTGGCATAAATGGTTATGTATTCACCCGCGTATAAATCTATGTCGGGCAGGGTAACGGGGTCTATGTCGTCGCTTTCATCAATAACGTGGTAGTTGGCTAAGTTAATTGTATTTGCGCTGTTGTTGTATAGCTCAAACCAGTCGTTGCCATCGTCTGCGGCGCTTGCCACTATTTCGTTAATAACGAGAGGCCCGTGGGTTGCTTGGCTGTTTGAGCTAAGTTCTGTTGGAGTGAGTACCGCAGTTGCATCACTGCCATCTGGGTAGCGGCCATAGCTGTAACCACTTAGCGCTTGGCCTTTATTCCACGATAACTGCTCTATAATTACATTGTTACTGTAAAGGTTTACGGTATCGCTTGAGCCTAATTTAAACGCAACGCTTGGCAGGTCGCCTAAATCATCGGTGCTTGCGTAAATACGATAAAACTCACCCGGCGATAACGTGATATCGGGTAGAGCAAATTGTTCGTTATTGTCATCACTTAGTGTGTAGTCTGCTAAATACACATCGCTACTGCTTGTTACATAAAGCTCTATCCAGTCCTCGCCACCGCCGCTATCTTTTGCTACTACTTCGTTTATACGCAGTGGCGCATCTTCAGCAATTAGCGTTGTAACAAGTGTTGAGGTATCTGCTGTTTGGTTAGCTGCGCCCTCTGTGGGCGTTAGTGTTTGCGCGGTGCCGGTGCCATCGGTATATAAGCCGTAACTAAAACCTTCAGCGGCTTCGCCTTCTTCCCAATCAAGTACAGAGATAGCAGTGCCGTCCTCGTATAACGTAACCGCATCGTCGCTACCTAGTTTAAAGGTGACGTAATAACCGTTATCGGGCGGTGTATCGGTTTCATCAATGGCTTGAATAACAATAAACTCACCTTGGGAAAGCGATGCTGCGGGCAAAGCTTGAGGCTCTCTGTCGGCGTTATCATCAACAAGTGAAAATACCGATAAGTCGGCTATATCTTCAGTGGCGTATAGCTCAATCCAATCGTAGGTGGTATCGCGTGGGCTTGCAACAATTTCGTTAATAACTAAGCCCGTTGAGGTAATTGTTGATGATGAGTCAGTTTGCTCTGTGCTGCTATCGGTTGTTTGCTCAGTACCGCCACAGCCATACAAAAATGTAGTGGAGGTAATTAATGAATAAAATAGTAGGGGTTTTATGGTCATTGATGCGATCTTTTTTATTTTAATAACGTGGTAAAACAATAAAAAAAGAAGGTGCAAACAATGTGTAAACATTCAGTAATATTCAGTATAGTGAACTTAATTACTCATTTTAAAAGTTACCTTAACCTAATGATTAAAAAATTAATTTTATTATGCGCCTTAAGCATGCCATTGGCAGCGTGTGCTGACGATGTTGCGCCATTTTCAGGTGAGATAAGCGCGCAGGCTTTACTAAACGATTACGATAAGTTTAGCGAGCAATACAAAGCATTCACGCCAACAGCACAAGACATTGCGTTAATGCAAAAGCTAGAAGGTAAAGAGCTAATTGTATTATTTGGTACTTGGTGTCACGACAGCCACCGCGAAGTACCTAAACTCATTAAGCTTCTTGAACAGTCAAAAGTTGAACTGGCAAGTGTTAACTATGTGGCTGTGGGTTTCAACAAGCGAGACGATGCAGGTGTTGCTGAGGCACATGATTTAAAATACACCCCTACATTTATTGTTAAACAAAATGGTAAAGAGTTGGTGCGTGTGATTGAAAAACCAACGGGGTCATTGGCAGAAGATTTAACACAGGGTTTGTAAGGGTTATGTGAGAATCATCCCGCAATTTTATTTATAGTTAAAATGGATATTTATGAAGTGTAAAAAGTGTAAAGCAGGGATTACTTCACCTGTAGTTAAAACGACAAATCTTAACGAGACTCCAATCGCGTCATCATCTTGCCCTGTGTGCGGTGAAAATTTAGATGGTTCAAAAAGATATTGGGTTTTATTAATTATTTTAATTATTGGTATTGGTTTAGCATCAAAGTATTTGTCTTGAGCCTGGTTATATTACTCACACATGTGAATGAGCAAGACTTTAGTTTTGATTATTAGTCTTTTACTTAAAAGTTATGTGGCTTATGAAATTAATGCGATCTGAAAAAGTTCAATTGTGGTTTTTGATAAATGCCAACAAATTGTTTGTAGCTGCAGCTGCTTTTGGCGTTATTTTTGTCTTGATTTGGGGGGATGCTTCTCAATGGGAATACGAAGAAGATAAAAATCACTACAGCGCTTTTTTTTCATCTATTGATAGCCGAATTAGTTTTGTAAACTATGGCTATTCAGGTACCAGTATAAGAGTTGTTTTGAATTTTGATGCCGAAGGGCTCATTCCGGATGACATTAAAAGCATAACTCCAAAGTATAAATATTTAATTCTTGAACGCATTTGTAATGATTTAGAAAGTTTGGAACTTTTAGAAAGCGGCTACTATTTTGATGTGGATTTAAGGGATATCAGTTCTGAACACATGTTTAAAAATTATTTTAATTTAATAGTGAAGCATGAGAGGTGTGTCACCTAACGCAATTGAGTTTTAACTTAGCTAATAGGCATTAGAAAGACTAAAGAGCTTTTCATATGTTAAACTTTATAAGTTTTCTACAGGTGCCTTACCGCACATAAATTGTGATCACTATTTACTATTCACTATTCACTATTCACTAAACAGGCTTTTTTCGAACGCTTGGGCAGCATGCGAGGATGGCCTGTCTTTATAATGCAGTTGATGAAGAGGCCGAGAGAGTTGCTCGTTATTTTTTTGGCTCAGGCGTGTTAATTTACCTAGCTGCACTAAATCCTCAGTAACTACATTTGGCAATAAAGCGACTCCCATACCTTGCGCAACGGCCCTTGCAATGGCTTCGTTGCTGCCTAATTGCATACTGCGCTCAGCTTGCACGCCATGCTCTGCTAATAACTTTACAGACATTTCTAACGTGCCCGAGCCTGGCTCGCGTAATAACCAAAACTGCTCGTTTAACCATGCGTTTAAGTCTTTAGCGGGCTTAAAGTTACTTGGTATAACCACACTCATTAAATCGTTTTGCCAGTGCTTACTTATTATATGCGGCTCGGTAGGTGTGCCTTCAACCAGTGCTAAATCGATAGTGCATTCAAGTAATGCGTGCTCAATTTGCGCGGTATTAGCCACTTGTACTTCTACTTTTATGTGTGGGTACTGCGCACAAAATTTGGCTAAGTAGGGCGGTAGCCAATAACTGGCAATGGTGGTGCTGGTGCCTATAACTAATGTACCGCGCTTAAGCCCTGTGCGCGATTTTATATCGTCAATGGCGGCTTTTTCGATAGCAAAAATACTGCGGGCGTGATCATACAAAGCTTGACCGCCTTCGCTTAAGGTGAGCTTTTTACCCTTAGATGCGCGCTCAATAAGTTGCATATTTAACTGATGCTCTAGCTCTTTTAGCGCCTTAGAAACAGCGGGCTGGCTTATAAAAAGCGCTTCGGCTGCGCCTGAAAAGCTACCCAATTTAGCCACTGTATAAAACACCCTAAGTGCATGTAAGTTCATTAAACAACCTTAAATTGTATAACTCTAAATTGTATAACCTTAAGTTATAAAATCATGATTTTAATATATTGGAGTTATATTTTGAGCTTTCTTACAATTAAGTCAACACATCAATATGGTTTAAGTGAGGGAATATTATGCTTAGCGCTATTAAAAATGGGTTTCAGCCTTTGGTTATTAATACTAAGCAATACGGCGATACGCGCTGGTGGTTAGGTATGCTGCTGGTGGTTGTGTTAGCGGGGGCATCTGTTGCATTAAGTAAGTTACCTATAATGCAAAGTGCGCAATTTAGCTCGTTAACAATTGGTATTGTGCTTGGCATTATTGTGAGCAACAGCGTTTTTGCGCACATTGCTACGCGTACAGATGTAGGCGTTGATTACGCTAAAAGTATATTACTTAAAGCGGGCGTTATTTTATTTGGGTTTAGGATTACTTTTGCACAAGTAGCGGGTGTAGGCTGGCATGGCCTATTAACCGATATAGTAATGCTGTTAGGTACATTTATTTTGGCAGTGCAGCTAGGCAAGCGCGTTTTTAAGCTTGATGAACAAACAACCATACTAATAGGTGCGGGTAGCTCTATTTGTGGCGCTGCAGCGGTAATGGCAACAGAGCCGGTTATAAAAGCTCAGGCACATAAAGTATCGGTAGCGGTGGCAACGGTTGTGGTGTTTGGCACGTTAAGTATGTTTGCCTACCCTATTATGCTTGAGTACATGGGGCTGAGTGAGCACGCATATGGTATTTTTGTTGGTTCAACCATTCATGAAGTCGCGCAAGTGGTAGCAGCAGGGACTGCGGTAAGTGCCAATGCAGCCGACACCGCAGTGATAGAAAAAATGCTACGCGTAATGATGCTTGCGCCATTTTTAGTAGGCTTATCGTTTTGGCAAAGTAAAAAGCATGCAAACATAAACGCACAGGGCGGCGAGCAAAAATCAAGAATTACAATCCCTTGGTTTGCGGTTTTGTTTATAGTGGCAAGCGGGATACATTCGATATCGGTTATTCCGCAAGGTACTACAAACGCCATTGTATGGTTTGACAATATACTACTTACCATTGCCATGGTCGCACTTGGGCTGCGTACACATGTTGGCGCTATTCGCCAAGCCGGTATAAAACCGCTGTTATTAGCTGGCTGCTTATTTTTGTTTTTAACCTTAGGTGGCTTTTCCATTAATGTAGGCATTGCTCAGCTGTTTTAAATATAACTAGGTGGAGGTAGATTGGCTTAAATAGGCCAATCTACTTCGTTTAGGTGATCGAGCTGTGCATCTGGGCTTTGATTGCCTCCCCATTTTTTGGTGTAAATGGATTTAGGGTCAAACTGCTGTGTTTGCTTTTCAATATTGAAGTGCCGCCCGCCACGTGGGTCAACGCCTACTCCCGCTATGTACTGCCAGTTGCCCCAATTGGCTGCTACGTCATGATCAATTAGCTGCTGCTCAAAATAAGCTGCGCCGTAACGCCAATCGAGTGCCAGCTCGTTAACTAAGCAGCTTGCCACAATTTGCCTTGAGCGGTTTGTTATAAAACCGGTGGCATTGAGCTCTTTCATGATGGCATTAACCAAGGGGTAAGGCGTTGTGCCTTGGCACCAAGCAGCAAAACGGTTTGGCATAAACGTAGTAAGTGGCTTAGTTTGCTTTTGCCCCTTAAAACTAAACAAGCTGCTTTGTACATTTAGCGCGTGCCATTTAAAGTATTCGCGCCACAGTAGTTCAAACTTAATCCAATAGGTTGAATCGTTAGCGGTATATGTTTGTTCGTATTGCTCAACCGCATTGTATATTTGTTTTGCGCTAATACACCCAAAAGCAAGCCATGGGCTAAATTTAGTGGTGTTGTCAAAGCCGTCAAGCGCGTTGCGAGTTATTTTGTAAGTGCTAGGTAATTCGCCTGCAAAGTATTGTTCACAGTGTTTTTGTGCGCTTGTTAAGCCGCCATGCATTGAGTTGTTAACTGCTTTTGGTAACTCAATTGGGTTTTTAGCGCACAGCGTAATAGGTTTAGGCAATAGCTCGGTTGTAATGTGCGACAGTGTGATTGGTATGTTGGCAGCTTCAACCTTCTTTTTAAATGGGGTAAAGCTTTTGGGTAAATCTGTTAAGTTAAATGGCAGGTCGTTTTGCTGATACAAGGTATCCTGCAGGGTACCGGTAAACTGGGTTTCAGGACAATGAGCTTTTAATAAATTAATTTCGCGTTGTTCGTACACACCAAATTGCTCACTGTAAACCACTTCATCAATGTGTTGCTCTTTAATACGTTGCTTTAAAACACTAACTGGTTCGCCTTCTAGCACGTGCAGAGTTTGGCCACACGCAATTAATGCTTGCTGTAACTCATAAAGGCTTTGCATTAAAAAGGTGTACTTGTTTTCACCATACTGCTTTTGCTGATAATTCGTGTTTTTAAACCAGTTGGGGTTAATTACAAACACCACGTCTAGTGCGCATTGCTGTAGTGCAAGTTTGCTAAAAATTGGGTTGTCGTTTAGGCGTAAATCGTTTTGTAGCCAATATAAAATGCGTTTGCTCATACTTTTGCTCTGGTTTTGTAGATGTTGTATTTACGAAACAAAAGTAGCTGAGGATTAGTTAATCGTGTTTTTAATCGAGTAAATTTATAAATACGTGCAAGGTTGCGATTTGAGAAGAGGCGATAGAGTAACCGCCTCTTATTTTATTAAAGTACGGTTTTACTTTGTCATTTTTTGTTTTGCTATCCAATCGTTTATAACGTCTTCAAGAACAGCCATTGGCAGGGAGCCTTGGCCAATAACGGTATCGTGGAAGCTGCGTATATCAAATTGTGGGCCTAGTTCTTTTTCGGCTTTTGCGCGCAGTTCGCGTATTTTTATTTCGCCCATTTTGTAAGAGAGCGCTTGGCCTGGCCATGAAATATAACGGTCTATTTGATCTTCCACGGCGCTTTGTGGCAACGCTGTGTGGCTTGCTAGGTAGTCAATTGCTTTTTGGCGGCTCCAGCCAAACGCATGAATACCGGTATCAACCACTAAGCGCACTGCACGCCACATTTCGTAACCTAAACGGCCAAAATCGCTGTAAGGGCTTTGATAAAAACCCGCTTCTTTACCTAAACGTTCTGTATAAAGTGCCCAACCTTCGCCAAATGCAGAGTGGCTGAGTGTGCGTCTAAATTCGGGTACATTTAGCTCCATAGCAATGGCGTTTTGTAAATGGTGCCCGGGTATGGCTTCGTGCAGACTAAGTGCTTCTAAATTATATAAAGGCTGCAGTTTAGGGGTTGAGGCTAAAAAGTAAGTGCCTGGCGAGCGGTTATCTGGCGGTGGCATATAAAACGCGCCACGACTTGCTGAGCCTTTAATAGTAAAGGTGTTACGCGGTAAGTGGCCAAAGTAAGTAGGCAATTTGCCATACATTTTCTGCGTAATAAAGGCTGTTTTTTCAAGCAGGTCTTGCGCGTCTTTTGCGTAAAATTGCTCATCGGTTGCTAAAAATTCTAAAAACTCACTATAGGTGCCATCAAATTCTACTTCATCAATAATGGCTTGCATTTGCGCCTTAATACGCGCGACTTCTTTTAGGCCTAACTCATGTATTTGTTTAGGTGTAGCGTTAGTTGTGGTGTAGTAATTAACGGTGTATTTGTAATAATCAAGCCCGCCTTCAACGCTTGCAATGCCCGGCTTCGCTCTACAGTGTGACATGTAATCATTTTTAAAAAAGTCATAAAAATGCTGATAGGCAGGAATTACTTTTTCTTCAATTAACGCTTGTGCTTTTTGTTTTAAACTCGCTTTTTGCGCTGCACTAAATGTATTAGGTATACGCGTGAAGGGCTCGTAAAGGGCGCTTTTTTCGGGGTTTTTAACTAAATGCGCGCTAATGCTTTGGCTGTAATTTTCAAAGGTTTTACAGTAATGAGTAAAGCCTGTTTTTATACCTTCTTTCATTAAATCAATATTTTGCTGATTAAAGCGCGGGTAGTCGGCAAGGCTGATTAAAAATGCGTTGTAATCATCCGCTGTTAAAAAAGCCATGTTAGCGGGTGCTTCTGCAAAGTAAGTATGCCAGCCACTTAAAAAATTAACCGGAAAATACTTATCTTGATAAAGGTAGCTTTGCTGCTCGGTTTCGCGCTCATATTTAAATAAGCGATAGTTCATTAGTTGCTCGTTATTGAGCGTTTTTGGGTCAATGTTGGCTAAGCTTTTTAGTACGCTGTTGTTATAAGTTTGGCGATTAGCAATGGCTTGCTCGCTCCAGTTTGGTAATGTGCCGTTTGGTTTCCAACCGTCAGGGTCGGTTCGAAAAAATATTTTTTCAACTTTGGCATTTTGCCAGTGGTTATCAATAATGGTTTTTAAATCGCTGTTGCTGTCGGCAAGGCTTGGTAGCGAGGTGGTTGCTAAGCAAATAGCTAAAATACGTTTTTTAAACATAGTGATCCGTTATTGGCGAGTTAGTCGCGCTTTTTTATTTTAATTTGTGCTCAATATAGTACCAAGTTAACTTAATCAATGCGCTTACTTTTACCCTTATGTATTTATCGGTTG
Organism: Pseudoalteromonas sp. BSi20480; assembly: GCF_000241365.1. Lineage (NCBI taxonomy): Bacteria > Pseudomonadati > Pseudomonadota > Gammaproteobacteria > Alteromonadales > Pseudoalteromonadaceae > Pseudoalteromonas > Pseudoalteromonas sp. BSi20480. The sequence continues at coordinate 14,723 of NZ_BADX01000010.1, forward strand.
TATTTTAAGATTGAGCAAATTTCACTACATAACTTACAGCAGCTCTAGTTTATTGTTTTATCAGCGTTTAGAATGATTAAAACTTATTATAAAAAATGACCGTCATGTTTAATAAAGTAATCGCCTTGATTGATGAAGCAAACAACCAAGACCCAAATAGTGAGCAATTTAATGGGCAAAGCGTGCCCAAAGAAAGCCTTTATGCTACTCGAATGAGCGACATGCTTAGCCGTTTTAACCCCGATGCTGGCGAGCTTATGCAAATTGCAGTGCGTGGGCAGCATATACAACGCTGGAAGTCGCCGCGTAGTGACTTTGAAATGAACAAGCAAGGCTATCATCAATGGCGCAGTGCACTTTATATATTTCATGCAAGTAGTGTTGTTGCGCTTATGAAGCAAGCTGGTTACGGCGAAGCTGAGCAAAACAGAGTGTACGATGCGGTGGCTAAAAAAAATATTAAACGTAACCCAGACAGCCAATTAGTAGAAGACGTAGCAAGCCTCGTATTTATTGAGCATTACATGTTGGGGTTTGCTAATAGTAAGCCTGATTACGATGAGCAAAAATGGATAGGGATTATTCGCCGTACATGGCAAAAAATGTCAGATGACGCGCATGAGTTTGTACTTGCAGGTAATATTACATTGCCAGCGCCGCTTGTTGGGCTTATCGATAAAGCGCTTGAGTAAAAGAACATAAATAAAAAGGAATTTTAAATGTATTGTCCTCGTAGTAATACGCCACTTGAACCTTTACTTGTTGGCGGCATTACTGTTTTTACGTCAGCGCAAGGTGGCGTGTTTTTTGATAACAGCCAAATTTTTAAGTTTAGCTCGCCTGAGTTAAAGCATGGTCAGGTTTTACTTAAACACTTAAGTAACTATACCGAAAATGAAGGCGATGTTTCAATGCGAGTAAATTGCCCAAAATGCAAAAGCATTGTAATGATGCGTAGGTATTTTTCACCGCTAAAAGCAGTTGAAATAGATGAATGCCCAAACTGTGCGGGAATATGGCTTGATAGCGGCGAGCTTGCAAAAATACACGAAAACCACCTAACCCCCAAAGAACGAAAACTGTTAGTGCACGAAATGTCCACCAATCATGGGTTTATAACTATTAAACCGCCTGCTTCTAGGTTTATGCCAACTAATAAAAATAAAAGTAGCGCACGAAACCACGGTTGAGAACTTAGTGCGCTTAGCTTTACTTAGCTTGTAACGTTTAATAATGTATTAAAACAAAAACGGCGTACTAAAAAGTAACGCCGTTTTTGTTAATAAATTAACGCTTATGCCGTTTATTTATTACGGTTTTCTTTTGTCAAAAGCACGTATTTTACGTTTTTGCGAAAGCGTTACTTTATTAGTACGCCCTGCAAATGGGTTATCACCTTCTCTAAATTCAATTTTGATTGGGGTGCCCATAATTTTAAGTGCTTTACGGTAGTAGTTCATTAGGTAGCGCTTGTAGCTATCTGGTAAATCATGAACTTGGTTACCGTGAATTACAATACGCGGCGGGTTATAACCACCGGCATGCGCGTATTTAAGCTTAACACGACGACCACGAACAAGAGGCGGCTGGTGATCGGCCTGTGCCATGTCCATAATACGGCGTAGCATTGCAGTACTTATACGTTTAGTTGCTGACTCGTACGCTTCATCAACGGATTCAAATAAGTGGCCAACACCTGTACCATGAAGTGCAGATATAAAGTGCAAGCGTGCAAAGTCAATAAAGCCTAAACGACGGTCAAGCTCGGTTTTAATACGATCTTTAACGTAGTCATCAAGCCCATCCCATTTGTTCACGGCAATAACCAATGAACGACCTGAGTTAAGCGCAAAACCTAATAAACTTAAGTCTTGATCAGAAATACCATCGCGCGCATCTACAACTAGTAAAACAACATTACAATCTTCAATAGCCTGCAGTGTTTTAATAACTGAAAACTTTTCTACTACGTCGCTTACTTTTTTACGTTTACGTACACCGGCTGTATCGATTAACACGTACTCTTTTTCGTTACGTGTCATAGGGATATAGATAGAGTCGCGCGTTGTACCTGGCATATCGTACACAATTACACGTTCTTCACCTAGTATACGGTTTGTAAGTGTTGACTTACCTACATTGGGACGACCAATAATTGCAAGCTTTACCGGCTTATCTGCAAATGCTTGGTGGTCGGTATCATCGCCTTCACCTTCTTCGTAAAGGTCTATTAGCTCTTCATCGTCATCGGCTACGTCTTCATCTTGTGCTGCTAGTTCGGCAATCACAGGTTGAAGTGTGTGCTCAAGTAAAAGTGTAATACCACGACCATGCGCTGCTGCTATGTGATGAATTTCACCCAGTGATAGCTGGTAAAATTCAGCACAGTTTGAATCAGCGTCTATGCCATCGGTTTTATTGGCAACAACAAAACATTTTTTGTCTTGCTTGCGAAGATGATTGGCAATAGCTTGGTCGGCAACGGTCATACCTACGCGTGCGTCTACTAAAAACAGTACGATGTCGGCTTCTTCAATAGCAAGTAGCGATTGGTCAGCCATTTCGATCTCGATGCCTTCTTCTGTGCCATCAATACCGCCCGTGTCCACCACGATAAATTCATAGCCATCGTAATTAGCTTGGCCATATTTTCTATCTCGTGTTAAACCTGGAAAATCGGCTACGAGTGCATCACGAGTACGTGTTAAACGGTTAAATAATGTGGATTTGCCCACATTGGGTCGCCCAACTAGAGCGATCACGGGAAGCATAAACTACCTCTTTAAAAAACAACAAAAGGCTTCGCAGAGCGAAGCCTTACAAAAAACCTTTAAGTGTTAGCTAGTTAGTTTGGTATTGTTACCGCACTTACTTCACCGTCACGGGTGTATAATATCAGTTTGTCGTCGGCAACAACAGGTTCAACAAAGAAGCCTGAGCTGTCAAAGTCTTCACGAGATACAAGCTCACCAGTGTCTTTGTTTAGCCAATGTAGGTTACCTTCCTGGTCGCCTAAGGCTAAATAGTTACCTGTAACAGCAGGACCTGTTAAGTACCAACCACGAAGTGCGGGTTGGCTCCAACGTTCAATACCTGAATTTTTATCTAATGCATAAACAACGCCGTTGCTGTCTACTACATAAATACTTTGCGCATCCATCGAAATTTCGCGATAGCTACTGTATTCGCGCTTCCAAACAACATTACCAGAGCGAATATCTACTGCAGCTAAGTTGCCGTTATATGCAATTGCATAAGCGTATGGGCCGCTAATGAGTGGCTGTGTGTCTACATCAACTAGGCGTTCAAATTCTGAGGCACCCTTTGCAGCTGCAATTTCTGCACTCCAAGCTGAGTAACCACTTTCTGAAATTAATACGCTTAATTTACCTGTTTCAAGGCCAACTAAAACACCACCATTGGCAACAGTGGGTGCACTTTGTCCGCGTAATGTAAGCGCAGGCACTTCTTGCTCAAAGCTCCAACGCTCTTCACCAGTATCTGGATGAAGGGCCAGTAATTTACCCGAGCCTAAGTTTACAAATATTAAGCCGTCGCCAGCTGCTGCTTTTGAAAGTGATTCACCAGGTACGTTTTTACGCCATACCTCTTCGCCGGTTTCGCGATCAAGTGCTACAACAAAGCCATGTTCAGAACCGATATACAGTTTACCATAAGCTTGTAATATACCACCTGATAATTTTGCTGAACCGTCGTCGCTCCAAGGCCAAAAAGAAGTGTCTTGGCGTACGTCGGTATCCCACTGTACATCGCCGTTAGCAAGCGATAACGCTTCTACTTGACCTTCGCGGTTAGCAACATAAACAGTGTCTTTGTAAACCGCAGGTGTTAAGCGAGAAAAATAATGCTCTACGCCGCTACCTACAGACTCTTGCCAAACAACATCAGTTTCAAACTGATTGACGATTTCTGGAAGGACTAGTTCGTCTTCTTCATCACTTGATGAACAACCCATTAGCGTTGCCATACATAGGGCAAGGGTTGCGGTCGTTAATTTTTTCATACCTAAAACCTTATGCCGCTGGGCTAGTTACTGCTAGGTCATCTAACTTAACTTGTAAAAGTGGGTTACCTGTTAACCCTCCTGCATCTACCGCGGCTTGATAAGCAGTACGTGCTTGCTCTTTATTACCTTGCTGAGCATAAATATCGCCTTTAAGCTCTGCAACGTTTGCATTAAATGCTTCAGGTAATGGTGCATTTAGTGTGCTTAAAGCATCGTCAAAATTAGTTTGTGCAATTTGAATACGCGCTAAACGTGTAATCGCAATTGCTTTTAATTCTGCATTATCAACGTTTGATACAATCCAGCTTAGCTTTTCGCTAGCAACATCTAATTTTTGTGCTTCTACCGCATCTTTAGCGGCAACAAACGCTGCAAGTGCAGCATAGTTCGTGTCTTTATTTTCACTGATAAAAGCATCAGCTGACGATAAAACATCATCACCTTCAACTAATTTAGTGTAAGAATCTGACGCTTGCTCAGCGGTTGTAATTTGGTTTTGGTTGTAAGCTTTCCAACCGTATAAGCCACCTAAGCCGACAATTACACCAAGTGCCAGTGAAAGACCGTTTTCACGGAAAAAGCGTTTAATTGCTTCTGCTTGTTCTTCTTCTGTTGAATGTATATCCATGATTACCTCTAATATCTGCTTAGCCGTTTATAAGCTCAGCTAGTAGCGCTTTAGCTTGTTCTAATTTTAATGTGACTTGTTCTTTACGCTCGCGTAAATACTTTATGGTCACAACGCCTTGCTCTAATTCATCTTCACCAATAATTACGGCAACAAGTGCATCGCTTTTATCGGCACGTTTTAATTGTTTTTTAAAGTTTCCGCCACCCGCGTGAACCATCACACGAAGGCCAGCCACATCACGGCGTAGTTCTGACGCGATAATTGGGGCTTGAATACTTGCTTTGTCGCCCATTGCCGCTAAATATACATCAGCATTACGACGAATGTCACCAACACATTCAAGTGCTTGGAGTAACAATACTAAGCGCTCTAGGCCCATTGCAAAGCCAACTGCTGGGGTTGCTTTTCCACCAAGTTGCTCTACTAAACCGTCGTAACGTCCACCTGCACACACAGTGCCTTGCGCGCCAAGGCTGTCGGTTACCCATTCAAATACTGTGCGGTTGTAATAGTCTAAACCGCGCACTAATTTTTCGTTAACCGTGTATGAGACGCCAGCTGCGTCTAAACGTTCACATAAATTTTCAAAATGTTCTTTTGATTCAGCATCTAAATGCTCAGATAATTTAGGCGCATCAACTAAGATTGCTTGAACGTCTGGATTTTTGCTATCAAGTACACGTAACGGGTTTGAATACATACGGCGTTTTGAGTCTTCATCAAGCACGTCGGTATGTTGTTCAAGGTAAGCAACAAGCGCATCTCGGTAATCGGCGCGCGCTTCGTTAGAACCTAAAGAGTTAAGCTCTAAACGTACGTGCTCGCTAATGCCGAACGCTTTCCATAATTGCGCTGTTAATAAAATAACTTCTGCGTCTATGTCGGCTGTGGCAATACCAAAGGTTTCTAAACCAAATTGGTGAAACTGACGATAACGACCTTTTTGCGGGCGTTCATGACGAAACATTGGGCCCATGTACCAAAGTCGTTGTTCTTGATTGTACAGTAAGCCATTTTGGTTGCCAGCACGTACACACACTGCGGTGCCTTCAGGGCGAAGTGTTAGCAAGTCGCCGTTACGATCAGCAAAGGTGTACATTTCTTTTTCTACTATATCGGTTACTTCACCAATAGAGCGTTTAAATAAATCGGTTGATTCTACAATAGGAAAACGAATTTCTTGATAACCGAACGATGCTACAGTCTCGCGTAAAATGTTTTCTACTTTCTGCCAAATTTGTGTATCGCCCGGCAGACAATCGTTCATACCGCGAACTGCCTGAATTTGTTTTGCCACTGATAAATCCTAATTACTGTTTATGTGTAATAAAAAAATGCTTACACAACGAGAATGCTAAAAATTGACCCAATATTATATACCCAAACGACCTCAAGATGCGAGCGTCGTTGGAATTAAAAGAAATTACCATTATTAAAAGTAATACTTTGATATAAAGCCCGATGAAGCGCTGAGCTCTGTATTTTTGAATGCTTGGGTAAATCTATTATAAAGGTCAACGCCAAACACGAGTGCTTGGCGATTTATACGTTATTTATTCGACTATTTTTACATCGATAGGGGTTTGGCTTTGTTTTTTATCTATGAAATCGCGAACGTAGCCCTCTAGTTGCTCAACAATATTGTTATTGTCGATACGGGCTTTTTGACGTTCACCATTAATATACAAACCAGAACGGCGATTTGCACCGGCAAGGCCAATATCACTGACGAGTGCTTCACCAGGGCCATTTACTACACAACCAATAACCGATACAGAAACCGGTTCGATTATATCTTCAAGGCGTTCTTCTAATTGGTTCATAGTGCTCACTACATCAAATTCTTGGCGTGAGCAACTAGGACAGGCAATAAAGTTAATACCACGAGAGCGAATGCGCAGTGATTTTAATATATCAAAGCCTACTTTTATTTCTTGTACCGGGTCGGCGGCGAGTGATACACGTAATGTATCGCCTATGCCTTCGGCAAGTAACATACCTAAGCCAACAGCCGATTTCACTGAACCTGAACGCATGCCGCCAGCTTCAGTGATACCCAAATGCAAAGGTTGGTCTATTTCTTTTGCAAGCAAGCGATATGCGCCTACAGCTAAAAATACGTCTGACGCTTTTACCGATATTTTAAATTGATCAAAATCAAGGCGACGTAATATATCAACATGGCGCATTGCTGATTCCAATAACGCCTCAGGTGTTGGTTCACCATATTTTTCCTGTAAATCGCGCTCAAGTGAGCCGCCATTAACGCCAATACGAATAGGAATGTTGTGCTCGCGAGCTGAATCAACAACAGCTCTAATGCGCTCTTCGCTTCCGATATTACCAGGGTTTATACGTAAGCAATCTACGCCATACTTTGCCACTTTTAGGGCTATGCGGTAATCAAAATGAATGTCGGCAACAAGCGGAATACTGACTTGCTCTTTTATACTTTTAAACGCTTCAGCTGCGTCCATAGTCGGTACCGATACTCTTACTATGTCGGCGCCAGCATCTTGTATAGCTTGAATTTGTGCAACGGTTGCATCAACATCCATGGTGTCGGTATTAGTCATCGACTGCACGGCAATTGGAGCGCCGTCGCCAATAGGCACATTGCCTACATTAATACGGGTGGATTTTCTGCGTTTAATTGGTGATTCTGAAAACATAGCGACTACTCTGCTAATGGTAATGTAAATTTGGCTAAACGGTTCTTAGGAAAAGCCGAAATATCTATTGGCTCACCGTTTAAGGTAATGTTAACTACATTGTGCTTACCAAGCACAACAGCAAAAGGAGGTGTACCAGAAACAGTCATTCTGTAACCTGCTTTTTTAACGCCAAAGGCTATTTTTTCGCCTTCGCCGTCGTGAATTTCGACCCAGCTTTCGTCATTAAATAGCATTTCTATTGTGCTGATGTCGGCTTTATCGGTATCTGACTCTGAAGTTTTTTCGTTAACTGCTTGTGTTATTTCGTTATTTGTTAAATCTGTACTTTGCTCAACAGGCTCTTGGCGTAACTCATCAACATCGTTTGCTGTTTTTTGCTGTTCAATATTAGTTGATTGAATGGCTTGGCGTTCACTCATTATGGTGTTGCCAATATTTATATTTGTGGTTTGTTCTTCAATTGGGGTGGCGTTTTGCCAAAACCATAAAGCAGACGAGCCAATAACAATGGCTATAATAATGTAAGTTACCAACATTAAACGGCTATCGCTTGCTTCTTTTTCTGTACGACGAGAAAAGCTTTGCATGTTAGCTGGTTTTGCTGGTTCAGGTGGTGCTGGCAACATGGCTAATATAGGTGCGCTATCTACTTTTAATTCACGGCAATAGTTCTTTATGTAGCCTTTAACAAAAGTAATAGGTCCTAACGCTTGAAAGTCGTCATTTTCAAGGTGCTTAATTTGAAACTCAGATAGCTTTAGTGGTTTAGCGATGGTTTCAATGCTTACCTTAGCTTGCTCTCTGTGTGCTTTTAAAATTTGGCCTACTGTAGGCTGTTCGCTTTGCGTATTTTCTTCATTCATAATAGGTATGAGTCTGGATCCACTAGTAAAAGTCTATGTCCTGGTTTTAGCTCTATATCAGGACTTAATTTATTCCATCGCATTAATTCATCAATTAATACTTGCTTCTGGGTAGCAATATCGTAAAGGGAGTCGCCAGATTTAATTTCGTAATAAATATTAGGATCGTTTAAGTAAATTTTGCTGCCATTCATTACCCGATCCGACTCTTTTAATCCATTCCATTGTAGGAGCTTTTGTAGTTTAACATTGTATCGCACCGAAATGCTAAATAGGTTTTCACCAAACTCAATGATATGAAAAGGCACTCGTAATGTTGCGACTTTAGGATTTAACATAGGTAACGCTGTTTGCTTATTTGATGATAAGTTTGTAAATGTAACGTCACTACCGTTTTGGTAACCACTCGTTTCAAAAATATCTTCATTTTTAGTGGCTTCGTAAAAAACAACATTTGAGTCGTTACTGGCAGCTGTCGTGTTCGTCGTGACTGTTGGCTGATTTGTTTGAGGTGAATTAAAGTTAGCCGTTTTAGGCGCCCCAAAAGAAATAATTTTCACTTCTTCTTTTGGTGCTGCTGGTACTACTTTAGCTATAACTGTTGAAGCTGCTGTGCTTGTCTTAGTAGCAGGCTCTTCAATAACTGACTCAGGCATATTTGTTGTATTTGGTTGAGTTGTTAACGCAAGTAATATCGCAGACGTATCTGTTGATGGCCCAGAGGGTTTAATTTGTTTTGTTTCAGCTTGTACTGGCTGTTTTACAATTGTTGTTACAGGTGCTTTAGGTGTAACTTTTTTTGGAGTGACTTCTTGTGTTGTTGCAGCTTCATCAACAGCTGTATCTGCGCTTGTGTTTATATCATTTCTGGCTATGACCGGATTCGCATCTTGCGTGTTTTGTTCAGGCTTTGCTGGAGTTACTTGTGCAGGTTGCTTAATAACCAGGCTTGTTGTGCTGTCTTGGTTAGGTGCCTTTTTTCTTACTATTTTTATTTTTGGTTTTGCACTTATATATGTGCCGTCTGCATCAGCTTTTAACTCGTTGAGTTTTGCCTTACGATATTTCTCGCGCAGCATTTCAAATTCGTTAAATCGTGTGCGTTGCTCTCTAATTGCGTATGCTTCGTTACTAGTAGAATAGGTTTGTAAAAGTGTACTTGCTACTTTTTCGGCTTCTTCTATTCGACCCATGCGATTTTTAACTAAATAGCTAAGCATTAAAGCACGCGAGGATACTCGACCTGTGTCGTCATGTTTTTTAAGAATGTCGTTCGCTTTGTATAAGTCACTTTTTGCATAAAACAGAGCCGCTAAGCTTATAAGAGTAGAGGTTCGTTGAGAGCTGTGATTAAGCGCTTGCTTAAAGTAAGTTTCTGCGTTTTCAAAATCATCAAATTCAATGGCGCACAACGCTAGATTTTCGTAGCTCTCGGCAACACGAATATACGTTGGAATTTCAATGGCTTTTAAAAATTGATCAGTGGCGCGGTCGTATTCATCAATACCACATAAAAATACACCGTAGTTGTTGAGTGTATTAGGATCATCAGGCTTTATATCTAATGCTTTTTGATAGGCTCTGTCGGCTAATGGGTTTTCACCTACTTGCTGGTAGTAATAGGCCATAGAGTAATGAACTTCAGGTAAGTTGGGAGCGAATTCAGCAGCGCGTTCTAGGTTGTATTTTGCTTGTGAATTATTACCTGTTTTTAGGTACTGTAAGGCTAAAGCTATTCGAGTGCGTGCTGCCCCGGCGTTATTGATTTTATTTTTGACAACGGGCTTATTACTGCCGTTATAACTACTTTCGGTAACACAGCCACTTAAAGCCAGTGCCGATAGTGTTATAGCAAGTATAGATCGCATTACCTTATCTCTTTATTTTTGTCCATATTGCCTATATTACCTAAAAGCCCTCATGTTGCATCAATTATTTAATAATAAACGATTTAACAGGAGGGCTTTTAGTAATTTAACTAAATTTAGGCTTGCTGGATGTTAACTGAGATTTTGTTATCGTCACGCATTTTCTTTTTCGCCATACGTTTAGTGCGGTCAACTACATCGCCGGCTAATTGCCCACATGCTGCATCAATATCATCCCCGCGAGTACGACGCACAATACAGGTAATGCCAGCAGCTTGTAAAACCTTAGAAAAACGGTCTATTCGGCTGTTGCTCGAGCGTGTGTATTCGTTACCCGGAAATGGATTAAACGGAATAAGGTTTACCTTAGAAGGTGTGCCTTTTAACGTTTTAACTAATTCGTGAGCTTGGTCGGTGCTGTCGTTAACGCCGTTAAGCATTACGTATTCAATTGTTACGTCTTTATTGGCTTTAGAGCCATCAATGTAACGACGACATGCCGCTAAAAACTCTTCAATAGGGTACTTTTTATTAATAGGCACTAAAATATCACGCAGTGCGTTATCTGGCGCGTGAAGTGAAATAGCAAGTGCTACGTCAATCTTCTCTTTTAATAAATCAAGTGCCGGTACCACGCCCGATGTACTTAATGTTACGCGGCGCTTAGATAAACCAAAGCCCCAGTCGTCCATCATTAATTCCATAGCGGGTACTACATTTTTAACGTTAAGCAATGGCTCGCCCATACCCATCATTACTACGTTAGTAACAGGGCGTTTTTCGCTGTTGCCATCTAGGCCAATATCTTTAGCTACACGCCATACTTGGCCAATAATTTCAGACACTTTTAAGTTACGGTTAAAGCCTTGTTGTGCGGTAGAGCAAAACGTACATTCTAAAGCACAGCCAACTTGCGAAGATACACATAACGTTGCACGTTCTTTTTCTGGGATCCACACGGCTTCAACTTCTTGGCCGCCTTCAAGTACTAATGCGTATTTGATTGTGCCGTCGCTCGCTTGTTGGCGAACTGATATTTCAGGGGCGACAATTTCGCATTCAGCTTTGAGCTTTTCTTTAAGTTTTTTATTTACATTGCTCATTTCGTCGAAGTTATCTACGCCAAAATGATAAATCCATTTCATCACCTGATCGCCACGAAACGGCTTTTCACCGAACGATACAAATAGCTCACGCATTGCATCTCGGTTTAAATCTAATAAGTTAATCTTTTTTTGCGCAGTGGTCATGAAACAACCTTAATCAGTAACGGTGGTGATAAAATTTACAAGGGCGAATTGTACACAATTCACTCACTTTAATCATTAAGTAAAACATCAAATATGCCAGTGTAATACTTTAATTAATGACTAAAAAAGGGCTCGAAAGCCCTTTTCATACTTTGCATCACAGGGTTAACTGTGAAACTCAAATTAACGAGTACGTGGGCAAAGCTCTTCGTCAGCGAAGAAGTACGCGATTTCGCGAGCAGCAGATTCAACAGCGTCAGAACCGTGAACAGCGTTTTCGTCAATGCTGTCAGCGTAGTCTGCACGTAAAGTACCAGCTAGTGCTTCAGCAGGGTTAGTAGCACCCATGATTTCACGGTTTTTAAGAACAGCGTTTTCGCCTTCAAGAACTGTAACCATTACTGGGCCAGAAGTCATGAAAGAAACTAAAGCGCCAAAGAAAGGACGTTCGCTGTGCTCAGCGTAGAAGCCTTCAGCTTTCTCTTGTGAAAGGTGAACCATTTTAGCTGCAACGATTTTAAGGCCAGCAGTTTCGAAACGGTTGTAGATAGCGCCGATGTGGTTTTTAGCTACTGCATCAGGTTTTACGATTGAGAAAGTACGCTCTAAAGCCATCTTTATGCTCCAATAATTTATAAGTAAAAGTGTGAATATTAACGGGCGCGAATTATACGCGCTTTAGCTGAAAAATCCTAATTTTATTAAAAACCAGTTCAATTACAATTTTATGATCTTGATCAAGGGGAAATTTTTAGTGCTATTTATACTGCCGCGCTTTGATTTTATATTTAAATTTATTACGCACACCATTGGCTTAATGCCCTTTGTTGTAGGGAGCGCAAATGTCACCTGTTTCTTCAAGCCCTTTTATACCTGAACTATTGTGCCCTGCAGGCAGTTTAAAAAATATGCGTTACGCCTTTGCATATGGGGCCGATGCCGTTTACGCCGGCCAGCCTCGCTACAGTTTGCGTGTGCGTAATAATGAGTTTGACTTAGAGACCTTACAAATAGGTATTAATGAAGCTCACGCATTAAATAAAAAGTTTTATGTGGTATCAAATATTGCACCGCATAACGCTAAGGTTAAATCGTATTTACATGATATTGAGCCAGTAATAGCAATGGGGCCCGATGCACTGATTATGTCCGATCCGGGTTTAATTATGCTTGTTCGTGAAAAGTGGCCAGCCATGCCTATTCACCTATCGGTGCAAGCAAATGCCGTTAATTACGCTAGTGTGCGGTTTTGGGCAAAACAAGGTATTGAGCGTGTTATTTTATCTCGCGAGCTATCGCTTGAAGAAATAAAGGAAATACGTACACAGTGTCCAGACACCGAACTAGAAGTATTCGTGCATGGTGCATTATGTATGGCTTATTCTGGACGATGTTTACTCTCGGGTTATATAAATAAGCGCGATCCAAATCAAGGTACATGTACGAATGCATGCCGTTGGGAATACGATGTAAAACCTGGGGTTGAAAACGAGACGGGCGAAATGGTGCATAAGTTTGATCCGAAACAGGTAATTCCTACTCTTGGCGAAGGCGCACCAAGTAACGATGTATTTATGCTTGAAGAGCAAGGTCGCCCAGGTGAATACATGCCTGCGTTTGAGGATGAGCATGGCACTTATATTATGAATTCAAAAGATTTGCGTGCCGTGCAGTATGTTGAACAACTTACAAAAATGGGCGTACATAGCTTAAAAATAGAAGGGCGTACTAAATCGTTTTATTACGTTGCGCGCACCGCTCAGGTATACCGTAAAGCAATAAATGATGCGGTTGCGGGTAAACCATTCGATACTAACTTATTTAAGACGCTTGAGAACTTAGCACATAGAGGCTATACCGAAGGTTTTTTTAAAGCGCCATGCTCACCAAGAATATCAAAACTACGAATACGGTCATTCGGTGTCTACTAAGCAGCAATTTGTGGGTGAAGTACTAGGGCGCTGCGAAAATGGACTAGTTGAAATCGACGTTAAAAATAAATTTTGTGTTGGGCATTCTTTAGAGCTGATGACACCGCAAGGAAACATTACGTTTGAGCTTGAATACATGCAAAACAAAAAGGGCGAAAGTATTAGCGATGCCAAAGGCTCAGGGTATATTGTAAAAGTTCAGTTAGATGAAGGTATTAATTTAGAGCACGCTATATTGATGCGTAATTTAGATGAGCACCAAGATACACGTAACCCCCATAAGCATGCAGTAGTAACTTAACGATTAAACTTAGTAATGAAGGTATCTGTATATCACTGTGAACTTTATTGCTTAAATAAAACGAAAAAGTTTATTCATAATAAAAGCTACTTATTAAAGAAATGAACTAATTTACATGCAGTCTGTTAAATCAAGACTCTTCTTTCTTAGTGTTTATATGAGTTATAACCAGTTTAACCAAAATGATAGTAAGTACAACTGCGGGGAATATCCATACATAATCAGCCATTGTTTTTAACTCCAAAACTTAATTAATGACATTAAGATTAATGTTTTCTTAGCGGTTTGCAATAAAAAGTTAATGGGTGCTCGGTATCTTTTTTAGAGATGAAAAGCGTTAAGTAACTTATAAACTATATAAAACAAGTGCGATTCAGTATTCGCACTTTATTCAAGGTCAACGAAGGAGGTAATAGTGGCACTACTAATAAATAATAAATGCATTAACTGTGATATGTGCGACCCAGAGTGCCCAAATGAAGCAATTTATATGGGCGCTAAAATTTATCAGATAGATTCTGAAAGGTGCACCGAGTGTATAGGGCATTATGAAAAGCCAACCTGTATCAGTGTATGTCCAATAGATTGCATTAAACCAGATCCAAATTGCCGAGAAACTTTAGATGAGTTAGCCGATAGATATATACGTATTAATGGTTAGTAATAGTAACTAACAATTTTACTCATACAGCTATATATAAAAGCAGTTTGTGTGAGTGCTCAAGATGAATAATTATAAGGAGGCTCAAAGTTATTATTTTCGTAAGAGTGAAATTAGTTCAAAGTAAATAACCTCATCCTTTGTATAAACTGATTGAAAGGTCTTTTTATATGCAAATTATACCCCCTCAAACCGCAGTTTGTATGTATTTTGTACTAAAACCAAATTCTTTTGAATAAGCGTGAAATAAACGTTGACCATCATTCGAATATCCCTATAATGCGACCCCACTGAGACGGCAGAGCAGGCAACGCTTAGCGAGGCAAGCAAACCACTTAGTGAGTCGAGTAAAACTTGAGTTTAGATTTTTATAAAATTTAAAATTAAGTGTTGACAAAAATATAGGAAAGCGTAAGATTCGCTTCCCTTGAGTCGCTAAGGCAACTCAAACGTTCTTTAAAAA
>NZ_BADX01000009.1:0-12641 GCF_000241365.1 Pseudoalteromonas sp. BSi20480
AAATCTCAATTACTTACATTTCTTCTTTAAAGAGGGGAATAATAGCGAATTGGCAAATGAAATACTTGTGCCACTTATCCGCAAAAGGTTCCCTAGAGGACAAGAGTACTTTACGAACCTGCGGTGGTTGATTCAAGGAACTACCATCTCAGATAGAGATAAAGTTCTGTTATTGGTTAATAACTTTGTGTACTCAAAAGACGGGTGGTTTTCTAGTTTTGTCGACAAGGATTCATTACTCCAAGCTGTTACGATCGATAAAGATATTGCGCAAAACTGTTTAGCGTCAGCTTTATATTCTTTTTATCAAAATAAAGACTATTCATCCAAAACGACGGCTAACCTAATTATCGCTTTTGAATATGTAGGCATTGATAAACAGAGTGTTTTATCAATGTATGAAAGAGGTTTTGATTTCATCAAAAATAGGTTGCCAGACGAGAGTGAATTTGAATGGGAAAATTTAGATTACATTGAAATATCTGAGATGAATGATGATGAAAGAGCAATTACATTGCTCCTGAGTAAAGCAAACAATTTAGATTCATCAGTTCAACGAGAGATTATTTGTGCGTTAAATTACTTAATTAAAAATCACACTAACCTTTTAATCAAACCCCTTAGCTGGTTTTTCGATAACTTTCATATGTTTCATCACTCAACAATTGCCTCAATCCTTGAGCTTATATCGATTGAAATAAAGCAGCTTAAGTCATTATTGCTAGAGATAAAGCCATCGATAAAGAAACTTATAGGGGCGCAAAACTTGTACATACACAATGAAGTTGAGAGTATTTTTAGTGGGTTAAGCAATGAATAGTAATATCATAAACGTAATAAACAACTCTAAATTTATCAATTATTTAAATTCCTTAGGGGTTGAGATAGACGATGTAAGAAACGTAATAATACAGAACTTTAATGAAGATGAATTTGAGCACTTTATTAATAGATCCAACGGGATGCTTTCTCCGAACACTTATATCTATGATTTAGTTTTTAAGCATGTAAATGAATTTTTATATCAACAACATAGAGAATCAGTCATTTTTGAAGGTGATGGCAAAATAGATGTTAGATCAATGATTGCAACATCTAACTCTCTTGTAAATAGGCCCAACTTAGTAAAGCCGCTTGATAAATCAACTGGATTTAGTGCTCCAGATGAATTAAACGATTTTGTTGTCATTGCTAGATTTGAGCGTCAGTTTGAAGCTAGAGATTATGGCAGCAACACCAGAGGCAATCGCGTAGTGGTATGTGAAGGTTGCCTGCCAATGAAAATTAAAACGAACCCCTTGAAAAGCTTTCCTTGTACTCAAGACATTTGGAAAGATGAATACTGTTATGGAACTCCAGTCATCCAAGGATTCTGTTTTAATGAAAATAGCTTAGAGGCAGCACAAGTTATTTGGATGAATGGTGAACTGCTGAGTATATTAGGTTTGAGTGTAGATCATCATGATAACGGACTCAGAGCCATAAATGAAAATGGTGAAGTCGTTTTGATATATCGTTACTGGAGAGAAAGTTTAATCGGAAAAGGGGCTTCCTTTGTTGGTTTAGATTCCAATATCTCAAAATTAGAAGGTTGTGATTTAATTTTGAGAAAAGACTTCTATAAAAAATTAAGAGCGATTATTCCCAATATGGCTTTTTATACAGAGGTAATTTAGTTAAATATACTTAAGAAAAAAATTATTATATTTAAGCTTGTAGAGTATGTCTGTCCTTCGTCATAAATTACTATAACTGATTAACAACTGGCTGATTTGTGTAGACTTACTTTAAAGCACTATAAAAAGGTTTTTATAGTGTAGGTTTTAATTGTAGGTGTGAAAGGCCTTTTTAAATAAGCTTAAGTCGTCAACCTACATTTTTATACCCGAGGTTTCGTAGGTGCGGCGGTAGAAATGCGAGACAACCCAAAGCTCGCAAATGTACCGCTTGCTATTGGCGGCAACAGTCGGCGTGGCGTGTTATCTACCGCTAACTATATAGCCAGAGAGTTCGGCGTGCGCTCTGCGATGTCTAATTACCATGCTAAGCAATTATGTCCCGATTTGGTTATTGTGCCCGGACGTATGGCTGTTTATAAAGAAATATCGAGCCAAATACGCGAAGTATTTAGTCGTTACACCCACCTTGTAGAACCACTTTCTCTTGACGAAGCCTACCTTGATGTTACTGACAGCAAAGCGTGTAAAGGCAGTGCGACACTCATTGCTCAGCAAATAAGAGCTGATATATACAACGCAACAGGGCTAACCGCTTCTGCAGGTGTGGCCCCAGTTAAATTTATAGCCAAAATAGCCAGTGACGAAAATAAGCCAAATGGCCAATTTGTTGTACTGCCTGATGAGGTTGACCCATTTTTAGAACAGCTGCCGCTAGGAAAAATTCCCGGTGTGGGTAAAGTCACATTAGAGAGATTAAATCTTAAAGGGCTTTATACAGGGAAAGATGTGCGTGAAAAAGGGGTGAACTGGATGCAGCAACACGTTGGTAATTTTGGTGTGTCGCTTTATCAAAAATGTGCGGGAGAATACATTGGTAGCGTTTCAACCGAGCGAATACGTAAGTCTTTAAGTGTTGAGCATACCTACGAATACAATAAAACCAGTCTGCAAGAATGCTTGGATCAGATCCCTAGCTTAATAGATGAATTAACTCGTAGGCTTGATAAGCAACAATTACAAAGTCGTATAAATAAATTAAGTGTGAAAGTGAAGTTTGCTAATTTTGTGGTGACCTCAGCCGATCAGGCTTATCATCAATTAAATACCGAAATTTTTGTTCAGTTACTCACTAAAGCGTATCAACGTGGTTTGCAGCAACCTGTTAGGTTATTAGGTATTGGCGTTGGTATTAAAAGCCAGCCTGAGCATAATTTACAATTGAGTATTTTGGATTGATGCGTGACGCTTTTACAAAGCGTTTTAGATAAATTAAACGCTTATCGCATCTTACTGGTCTTCAATATACAAATCGACGATAATAAAGGTCTATGTTTTTAACAGGATCTGTATTTATGGCATACCCTAAAGCTGTGTTAGCTCAATTAACAAGCGCTAGTCTTGAATGTGCATCACATGACGCACTGATCATCATAAGTGATGACTTTTCTAAATTACCTAATAATTCTCTTCGCGATGCCGTTTTAGCTCAGTCAAAAATTGATGCGCGCATTGGCAAGCAGGTAACCTTACTTGTTATTGAAAATAAGCGTGTAATTTTAGCGCCAACGGGGCCGCTAAATAGAGATTACGACGATGTTCGTCGTTACTTTGATGCCGCTAAACTGGCAATCAATGAAGCCAAGTTATCAGGTAGTGTTAATCCAGCCTTGTTTTTACCAAGTTTGTCAGGCGATAGCCGTTATCAGCATGCATTAGAAGTTTCATTTTTAGGTATGTGCCAAGCACTTTGGCAGCCTTTAGAAGCGCGTGAGTACCACGGCGAAGAGATTGAGCCGATAGCCACTATTGGGTTAATTAATGCGAGTTCACAAACAGTTAAAGCTGTTAATGCTATTGCGGCTGGCCAGTATGCTGCTCGTGATTTATGTGGTACCGAGCCTGAGCGCATGGCGCCACCTCGCTTTGCTGATTATTGTGTTGATTTATTTAAAGGCACAAATATAGCCGTTGATGTAATAGATGATATTACGGCTATTGATAAACATTACCCCATGTTAAGTACGGTTGCGCGTGCATCTTATGCGGTTGAGCGTCATCATCCACGAGTTGTTAAGCTTGAGTATGTGCCTGAGGGCGAAGTTACCCGCACTCTTATGTTTGTTGGTAAAGGCCTAGTTTACGATACCGGCGGTGCAGATCTAAAAGTGGGTGGTTATATGGCGGGTATGAGCCGTGACAAAGGCGGTGCTGCCTCGGTTGCAGGGTTTATGAAAGCCGTGGCTGACTACCAACCAGAAGGTGTGAAGGTTATTGCTTACCTAGCGGTTGTGCGTAATTCAATTGGGTCTGACTGTTTTGTACCTGATGAGATAATTACAAGCCGCGAAGGTGTGCGCGTACGTATTGGTAACACGGATGCTGAAGGGCGCTTGGCAATGGGTGATCTACTAAGCGAAATGAAAGATTTAGCTAAAACAGAGGTTAACCCTACATTATTTACCGTTGCGACGCTTACAGGTCATGCCGCACGGGCAATGGGCCCTTATGGTGCCTATGTAGAAAATGGCCCAGCAAGGCTTGCTAAAGTTTCGCGCCAGATTGCTGATTGTGGCGATTTATGGGCTGATGGTGCAGAAGTATCACGATCGCGCCGTGAAGATTACGACTTTATAAAGCCACGTACGCTGGCGGATGATGTGCTTTCAAGTAATAACGCAGCTTCTGCGGTAACGGCACGTGGTCACCAATTCCCGATGGCGTTTTTAGCTGTTGTTGGCGGGTTAGACAAGCACGGAACAGACTCTACACAGCCGTTGCCATACGTGCATATGGATATTGCCGGTAGTGGTGTCGAAGGTGGTGATTGGCAACATGGCAAACCAACAGCAGCATCTGTTGCTAGTTTATTTGCCTGTTACTGCTTATAAAGTTAACTACTTAAATGAAAAAGCCCTGTTTAACAGGGCTTTTTTTATACTCAATTTAATTTGAATCGATTAACAATAGATGAAAGCTCCGTACTACTTTGTTTGAGCTTATCACTGGCGCTATTGAGTTGCTTGGTATTATCTAACGATTGCTCAGTTGATTGAGATAAATCGTTTATGCGCAGGTTCACCTCATCTGCAGCTTGAGTTTGCTGCTCTGTTGCACGTGCAATTTGGCTGTTCATTTCAGTGATAACAGATACGAGTCGCTCAATCTCATTGAGTGAGTTATTAGCAGAGGATGCCTGTTCAACGGTTGAGACCGAAAGCGTTTGGCTGGCTTTAACTGCGTCTACAGCCGCCCGGGTACCTTCTTGTAGTTTACTGATCATTGATTGAATTTCGTCAGTGCTTTGTCCTGTTCTACTGGCAAGCGTACGTACTTCATCGGCAACGACTGCAAAACCCCGACCATGCTCACCAGCACGTGCGGCTTCAATCGCAGCATTAAGCGCGAGTAGGTTTGTTTGTTCAGAAATACTTCTAATTACATCCAGTACAGAGCCTATGTTCTGACTTTCATTTGCTAAGTCTTCTGTTACACGACTTACTGTCTCGATGTTTGCCGAGAGTGTTTCTATGGCGGTAATTGTTTCTGCGACTACATGTTTACCCGTTGAAGCGTTATGTGCTGCATCATTAGCGGCTTGCTCTGCCGCTTCTGCGTTGCTGCTCACATCATGTATTTGATGGGTCATTTGCTCCATTGCCGCTGCAACTTGTGTCGAGCTGTCGTTTTGTAGCTCTATGAATGATTGGCTAGTTTTTGTTGAGTCATCAACTGTGTGTGCGTGTTCGTTAACATCGTTTGCGCTTTGCGACACATGTACTAACGATTCACGCATTTTTGAAACAAATAAATTAAATGAATGCGATAGCTTCGAAATTTCATCGTTACCTTCTTCATTTAAAGTGCGGGTTAAGTCGCCTTCACCCTGCGAAATATCTTTCATCATGTTAGCGGCAAGTCGCGTGGGTAGTAATACACTGCGTCCTATAAAGTAACTAAACACAATAACAGCTATTATCATCACTACGGCGTTTAAAATAATAAGGTTACGTTGAGACGAAAAAGCAGCATCTATGGTATCTAAATATACACCTGAGCCAATTATCCACTGCCATTGGTTAAACCCTTTTACAAAGGCAACTTTATCAACGGGTTGTTCTTCACCGGGTTTTGGCCACTTGTAAGGAATAAAGCCTTCGCCATCTTTTTTAGTAATATTAACCATTTCAACAAACAACGCTTTACCGTCTGGATCTTTATTGTTAGTTAAATCTTTACCTTCAAGGGCGGGTTTTATTGGGTGCATTACCATTTCTGGTTGGTAGTTGTTTATCCAAAAATAATTAGTTTTGTCATAGCGTAAAGCACGAATTGCATTCATTGCTTGCGTTTGTGCCTGCTGCTGTGTGAGTGTGTTGTTTTGTTCAAGTGTGTGAAAGTGTTCAATAATACTATAAGCAGTTTCCACTACATTTTGTGTTTTTAGGTATTGTTCGTATTTAAGGGCTTTATATTGGTTGTTTAAGCTAGAAACACTCAATACAATCAAGCCAAAAATAACAATGCCAACCAACATAGCAAAACGCTGAAAAATACTAAAACGTCGAAGATTAAGCATGTGCGTATCCTTTAATTATTTGCACAAAAAAGTGCACCAAATAAGTTTAGTAAAAATATGCGTTTAATCTAGGGCTAGTTTATATTTCGAGGTTAAATTTAAAGCTGTATTTGAGGCATTTAACTAAGGCTGAGTTTAAGACTCTTTTTAAATAAAAAAGGCTGATTAAAAAATCAGCCTTAATAAGTTAGTTACTGTTTGTTATTTAACATCAAAATGACGGTTAAAGAAATTTGTAATAGTTTGGTGTAAATGAGTTTGAACTTGCTTACCGCGCAAGCTATGTTTTGAACCTGGGTAGGTCATCATTTCAAACTGTTTTTCACTGTCTTGTAGTTGTTTAAATAGTTTAGTTGCATGAGTAAACAATACATTGTCGTCTGCCATACCGTGATAAATCATTAGTGGTCCCTTAAGACCATCGGTATATGGAAATACTGCGCTAGCTTCATAACCTTTTGCATTTGTATCAGGGTGACCTAAATAACGCTCTGTGTAATGAGTGTCGTATAATGCCCAATCAGTTACCGGAGCACCTGATACACCGGCATTAAAGTAGTCACCAGCTTTAAACATGGTCATAAGCGCCATATAGCCACCGTAGCTATGGCCGTAAATACCAATGCGTTTAGCATCTACGTAGTCAAGTGTACGTAAAAATTCAACGCCTTTAATTTGGTCGCGTACTTCAACGTCACCTAGGTTTTTGTATATAGCGTCTTCAAACTTTTTACCACGGTTGTACGAACCACGGTTATCAAGTTGAAAAATTACATAACCTTGCTGCGCCATATATTGAAAGTATAAGTTTTTACTGCGCCAGCTGTTTGTAACGCGTTGAGCATGCGGGCCGCCGTATACGTTAACAATGACTGGATGTTTTTTACCTGCACTCATATTAGTTGGTTTGAATAAGCGGTAATGCATTATTTGTCCATCGTCGGCTTTTAACGTGCCATACTCAGGTGTTGCTAAATTGCTCAAGTAAGGTGTAAGTGGGTGGCTGTTATCTAGCTTGTTTTCTTCAAGCCAAGTAATAAATTCGCCGTTAACTTTACGCAGTGCTGCCGACTTAGGCTTATTAACAGAAGAACTTGTGTCAATAAAGGTTTTATTATCTTTTGCTAGCACTACGTTGTGGTACTGGCCTTGTTCAGTGATTCGTTTAGAGTCACCTTTTTTAAATAAAGGTGCGCTGTATAAGTGGCTTTCAAGTGGTGTGTCTTTTCTGCCAGCAAAGTACACAATGCCTTTTTTCTCATCAATGCCTTTTAGGCTATCAACAGCCCAGTCACCCGATGTAATTTGACGAACTAACTGTCCATTTGTGCGGTAAAGATAAAGGTGCTTAAACCCATCACGCTCAGAAGCCCACACAAAGTGTTTTTTGTCTTTTAAAAAAACGAGATCAAAATGCAGATTGATCCATGTATCGCTGTTTTCTGTTAGGGCTACTTTTTGCTTTTTAGACTCAGAGTCATAAAAGCGAAGTTCGAGTGTTTGTTGCGAACGATTTTGCCATTGGTAAGAAAGTGTTTTGCTGTCTTTTAACCATTTAGCGCGAGCAATGTAAATATCTTCGTCTTTACCTAAATCAATCCAATCAACATGTTGATTGTTTAATTTAACCACACCGAGTTGAATTTTAACGTTGTCGGTACCGGTAAATGGATAACGTTGATTAAAGAGCTTTACTTCGTCAGCGTATATTTCGTTGCGAATAGCTTCTTTAACAGGTGACTCATCAACACGTGTATAAGCAATTTTAGTTTCATCGCCCGACCACCAGTAGCCAGTCATGCGGCTCATTTCTTCTTGTGCTACAAATTCGGCCATGCCATTTTTAATAACGCCGCCACCGTCTTGGCTTAATTGAATTTCTTTACCTGAATTAAGTGCTAATGCGTATAGGTTTTGTTCGCGTATAAACGATACATAGTTTCCTTTTGGCGAAAAGCGTGCATCGGTTTCAAATGCATCTGTGTTGGTTAGCTTTTTACTTTTAGCTGAGGCTAAGTCGTAGTAATACAGATCGCCATTTAGCGGAAATAAAAGTGCTTTGCCATCGGTTGACCATGTGTACTCTAGAATACCTTTGCCAAAAATACGTTGGCGTTCGCGGCGTGCTTTTTCTTCGTCTGATAGGTTTTCAGGGCCAGAAAATAATTCGGCTGAATCGACCAATACACGATTAGTGTTATCTTCTAAGTTGTATTCCCACAAATCGTAGCGGTTGTAGTCGTCAGTTTTACCCTGTAGGTAAGTTACACGGCTTCCATCTGGCGAAAATTTAAGTTGAACGGGAGATTTACCAGACAGGCTTGGATCATCAAAAATGCGCTCTAGCGATAAAGGTTTTGCTTGAACACTGATAGCGCCCACAATCAGTGGTACAGCGAGTGAGAGGTGTTTTATTTTTTTTAGCACAAGGTTACCTTAGCTCAGTATAAATATTATTTTGAATGGTAAAGCCAAGCGTGTGCAACTGCAACTAAATGCTATAAAGTAGCAATTATTAAAGATTAACAAGGAAAAACACAATGACAGATAGCGACTTTGAACTGGCCGTTGAACTTAAACGAGATTGTATAGAGTTAGCCGATTGGCCACTGTGCAAGGTGCTTTTATTAAACGATAGCCTGTACCCGTGGTTTGTATTAGTGCCTAGGCAAGCTGGTTTAAAAGAAATAATCGACTTATCTGAAGACGATCAAGTGGTGTATTTAAAAGAGTCTGCAAAACTAAGTAAGTTACTTATTGAGGTTTTTAACCCAGATAAATTAAACGTCGCAGCTTTAGGGAATATGGTGCCGCAATTACACATTCATCATATTGCACGATTTAAAACTGATAAAGCGTGGCCTGCGCCAATATGGGGTAAGTTTGCGGCGGTCCCTTACACTGAAGAACAAATAGAAAAAATAAAAGCACGTTTTTAAAAGCGAAAACATTTACACAAGTGAGGATTAATATGAAATTACTTAAAACCCTGAGTACTAGCTTATTTATTATTGCGCTATCGGGCGGTTATGTTACAGCTACTGAGCCGCTAAATAATACTGAGGTTGTAAAAAAGGCAGATATTAAGAACTTTGCTGCTCATAGCAACCTTGTGTATTCGGCTGCGCAGCCTAGTAAAGAGCAATTAAAGCAATTGTCTAAAGCAGATGTGAAGCACGTTATAAATTTACGTGGAGCAAATGAACAAGATTGGGATGAAGGCGAGTTTGTTCAGGCGCTTGGTATGGATTATCACGCATTACCTATTTCTGGCGCGCAAGATATTACAGTAGAAAATGCCCGCAACTTAGCCAGTTTACTTAAAAAGCTAAACGGTGAGCCAGTTTTGGTTCATTGTGCAAGTAGTAATCGGGTCGGTGCTTTAGTCGCTATATCAGCCCATGAAGAGGGATTAAGCGTTGACGAAGCACTCGAAAAAGGAAGACGTTGGGGGATGAAAAGCCTTGAATCTAAAGTGCGTGATATTATAAGCAAATAAAAATAAAGGCGTTACAAGGTTAACTGTAACGCCTTTTAGTTTTAATTAAGACCAAGTACGTCTTTACCTTGTTTAAAGGTCACATCTACTGGGATGTTTGCTTGGCTTAGTTTTTCTAAATCTTTGGTGAGAGACTCTTTAATATCACCGTGGGTTGCAATCAGCTGGTCGACTTTTTGGTAATCGCCGTCACCTTGCAAAGTTAAAATTAGACGAGAAAGCTTCGCCATAGCAATACTCATTTTTTCCATATTAACGCGGTAAAAGCCTTCTTCATTTTTAGAAAATGCGCCTTCTTGTGCAAAAAAGTTAAAGCGAATCATATTTGCTTTACCGTGTGCACTTGACGCGCCAAAGCGCACTGAGCGGAAAATACCGGCCATAAAAGTAATGTAGTAATCTTCAATGGTTCCTTCGCTGATTTCGCCTTTATTTAATAATTGCTCAACCATGTATAAACCTAAAATGTCGGCTTTACCTTCTTCAAGTGCGCTTGCGTGCTCTTGTAATGATTGGCGAACCGTTCCTTTACCCGTAATGGTATTTTTAATACCTAAACCATGCGCTACTTCATGGAACATGGTGTTTGCAAAAAAAGCATCAAAGGTAATGTGCTTTCGTTGTTCAGGCACGATTAACTGCTCTGAAATAGGCACTAAAATTTTATCAAATTTAGCGCGCATAGCATTTTTAAGTTGTAGGCGGCGCGTGCCTTTTTCTAACTGTACCTGTTCATCGTTAGGTAAGTTGATTGCAATGGTTTTGCTGCCTGCATTTGAATGACCTGCATAATAAACAACGTCGTAGGCATTTAAGTCAGCATCTGAACCAGGTACTTCGTGTTTGTATTTGTCATCAACAGGTAAACCTTTTTGAAGTTCAGGCAAAAAGGCTGCAAACTTGGCAAGACGTTCGCTCCACTTTAAATCTTTGATTAATACATAAGATTCATAGGCAGTACGGTAGCCAAATAGTTGATCTTCGTAAGTTTCAATTGGTCCAATAACAACATCAATGGGGTTATTTTTCATGTCCATCCACGCAAAATCAGAGACCTGAAAGTCATCTTTTTGCAGCGCGTCCGCACGAAGATTTAAGTAATTTGCAAATTCTTTATTGTCGGCAAGTTTGCTGGCTTGGCGAAGAAGGTCGGCTGCCTTTGCAAGTTCTGTTGCGTACTCTTTTGAGTAAGGCACGCTGTAAAGCTTGCCTTGTTCGTCGCGTTTGATAATTGAGTATAAGCCTGTTTTGTCTTCAACGTCTGCGTTGTTAAGCTCTTCTTTAGTTATATCCGCTGGGTAAAACTGCGCACCTAATGACTTTTCTTTATAACCTGAAAGGAACGTTTCATCGCCATTTAAACGATCCCACGGGCCGTAGTTTATGTCAGCAAATTTGCGAATTTGTTGATCGGTTAGCTTTGCTAAAAATGTCTCTTTATCTTCACCAAATGCTTGTTTCCAAAATAAGGCATCCATTATTTTTGACGCATCTATAAGGATGGCAATCATTGCTTTTTGATTGTCACTTAAGTGTGATAAATCGCTTTGTAAGCTAAAGTCGGTATATATATTTAAGCGTTGTTCATCAACATTAATAAGCTCAGGCCCCATTACTTTTACGGGTGTTTGCGATGTGGTCTCGGCTGGTGACGAAGGTTTATCTGAACACGCACTCAGAAAAACAACACCAGAGAGTAAAATGGCTTGGCTAATTTTATTTAAGATCATTATTTTGCCTATTTAAAAGTTAATTTAATGATAAGTAGATGCTTGTTGGGAGGCTCGTTGACGGCACGCTACTATATTGTGCCAGCATTAAAGCAAACCTAAACAGTAAATAGCAAGTATTAGGCGGTGTATGGGCAATAGTGTCGTTGAAAATGAGGGGCAGAAATAAAGTTATAAAATTTTCTTAACTTTAACGGTAAGTTAGGCAATACTGATTGTAAGTTTATTATTATAAAAATTAACTGTTGTAGCGTGTAGTAATATTACAACTAAAAAGGATGACTGCTTTATGTCTACAGAGAATGCATTATTAACAATATTAGTTGATAGAATAAATAACGATACACTTGTATTACCTACACTCCCTGAGGTTGCGATTAAAGTCCGCCAAGCTGCAGACGATCCTGAAGTTAATTTGATGCAAATGTCGGAAGTTATTTCACAAGACCCTTCGTTATCTGCTCGTATGATCAAAGTGGCTAATAGTGCAATCATGGGACGTGCGGTTAAGGTATCTACCTTACATCAAGCAGTCACCCGTATTGGATTACGCCAAATTAAAAATATAGCGACAGCGATGGCAATGGAACAACTATTTGTTTCTAACAACGACCTTATTAAAGGCTATATGGGTAAGGCGTGGCAAAAAACATTAACTGTGGCGAGTCATTCCATTACGCTAATGGAGTTTTACTTACAAAATAATAAACGTACCTCGTTAAATCGCGACTCAATTACCTTAGCTGCCTTAGTTTATAATATTGGTGTGCTGCCTATCTTAACTGAGGCTGAGCGTCACCCTGAAGTGTTTGCAAATCCTAGCTTCTTGGCACATGCCATTCAAAAACTAAGTGGTAAAATTGGCTCATCAATCATGGATGCGTGGGAATTTCCTGCAGAGTTCTCCGATGTAGCACTAAGTTGGGCAGATCCAAGCTATAAACCAGAACAAATAAGTTATGTAGATTTTATTCGAATTGGGGCTATTTTAGAGGGGACTTTACAGGTATCTGATAAATCAGCTGCTTTACAAACGTATATAGATAAAGGTGTTATTTCATCTATGCAGTTGTTCTCAAGCGATGAATACAACGAGATGCTTGTAGATGTAAAAGACATGTTTAGCTAATTAAGCCTTAAATTTAGCGCAATAAAAA
>NZ_BADX01000008.1:0-176 GCF_000241365.1 Pseudoalteromonas sp. BSi20480
CTCTCGTTTACTCCTCACTCGCTTCTCTTTGTAGATTATTTTTTATTTAAAAAGCTGCGCTTTTCACGTGAGCAAGCTCTACGTCTACCGCTAAGGTGTAGATATGGGTTTTACTTGTAGACGCGAAGCTTGCTTGCGTGATGGGCAAAGTCCATAATAATTTAAACAAAAAACGC
>NZ_BADX01000007.1:0-25951 GCF_000241365.1 Pseudoalteromonas sp. BSi20480
AGCTGGGTGAGATTAAACCGAAACGAAGTTTCGCAGTTATTCGAAGTGAGTTCATGGATGAACGATGGATGTAGCTTCATGGACGAATTAATTACTCTATAATGGGGCTTTTACTAATAGGCTCGAGCGTCACTCAAGGTGATATTCTAAATAGTCATATCACTTTGCGTGGCTGTTTTTTCGTATTAGCTTTGTAAATGAATCAGAGGGCATAGGGCGGTACATAAAAAATCCTTGCGCTATTTCGCAGTGAGTCTTTGATACGTAATCAAGCGTTTCTTGATCCTCTATTCCCTCTGCAATAATAGCTAAATCTAAGTTATGACCAATATCGATAATACACTTGGCAATGGCAGCGCTTTGTTCATCAGTAATGACATTTTGTAAGAACGATTTGTCTATTTTTAAGTAATCGATAGGCAATAACTGTAAATAACTAAACGACGAGTAACCTTTACCAAAGTCATCCAATGCAAACGCAACACCATAGTGCTTGAGCTTATGCATGGTTTTACTCATCTTCTCTTTATTTTCCATAAAAATAGATTCAGTTAACTCAATAATTAATTGATCGCCACTAATTGATGAGTTTGAAATACTTTCAATAATGTAATCAATAAAATGTTCGTCCTGAAATTCAATAATTGATAGGTTGACCGCAAGCTTTAAAGGCGCGATGCCCTCTAGTTGCCATTGCTCTAATAGCGATATAGCCGAGCTAATAGCAAACTCACCTATTTTTTTTATTAGCCCAGTTGATTCAGCAATAGGAATAAATAAATCGGGCGGTATAGACTCTCCGCTAGCCGTAAACCAGCGCATTAACACTTCAGCTCCCAAAATCTGATTGCAGTCTAAACCTATTTTAGGTTGTAGGTATATTTCTAATTCTTGGTTGTTTATTGCTTTGCGAAGTTCGCGCTCAATATCCATTTGTTCACGGGCATGAGCTTCTAATTTCCTATGATAAAAACGGTAGGCATTTTTGCCATTATTTTTGGCATCATACATCGCCATATCGGCATTACTAAGCAAGGAGTCGGGTGTAATACCATCTTGTGGATATAACGCAATTCCAATGCTTGATGATACATATTGAGGTCGACCATTTATAAAAAATTCTTTACTTATTGTCTCTAACAACGCCTCGCACAAGTTTTCAATATTATTTTTTGACTTTACAAGCTCAACAAGTATTACAAACTCATCACCACCTATTCGGGCAAGTGTGTCTTGCTCTCTTAAACGGTGGTTAATACGCTCTACCATTTTGATTAGTAGTTCGTCGCCGCCTTTGTGGCCTTCAGTGTCGTTAACTCGCTTAAAGTTGTCTAGGTCTAAAAAGAGCACTGCGGTCATCGAATCATCGCGTCTTGCGAGTGTAAGTGAATGCTCAAGACGGTCCATAAATAATTGACGGTTTGCTAATCCTGTTAGCGCGTCATGGTAGGCTTGAAAATGAATGATTTCTTCATGTTCTTTTTCAACGCTGATATCACGAATACAAAATACACGACCAATAAGTTGGCCATTTTTAAGCTGAGGGAGTGAGCGGTAACTATAATGTTTGTCGTCGATAGATTCAAACTCGCCACTCAATGCCTGTTTTGAGTCTGCTTTTAATTGCGCGATAATATCGGCGCTTTTGTTGCCTTTTTTTATTACTTTATCTATTTGGCTAAAGTAATTATATGCGTCTAAATTAAAGCGCTCGAAGAACTCTCTGGCCATTATATTGGCGCTCACAACGTTACCTTTTAGGTCTAGCACAGTAACTTGTTCGCCTATAGCGTCAAATGTTGCGTTAAGCACACTAATTGAATGTTCTAATTGTTGCTGTGTATCTGAAAGCTCATTGAGTTGGTTTTTAAGTAAATCATTGCGTTCGTTTAATTCGTTAGACGTAATAAATAATGACCGCTCTAAAATATTAATTTCGCGCTCATTCAGTTCATAAGCATCAGATACCCGCGATATAATATCGGCATACTCTTGAACAAAGCTTTCATCAACCTTACTACGTTTTAACTGGCGTGCTAGCAGTTTGTGCAACTTGTAAACCTCTTAGTCTTCAGTTAGCAAGGTAAGTGTCATGGTTTGATTATGTAAATGACACGGGCCAAAAGGAACATGAGGCGATAACTCGCCGTAAGAGTAAAACCCGGTTCTAGTGCAGTTCTCGGGAAGTAAGTCTGCGATTGTTTCAAGTTCTTCTTCAATTAATTGGTCAAGTATCATTCGTCGACCAACACAGCTCACTAAAAGCGCAAGGCTAGGCTGGTTACTGCCCATCATTTGTATGGCGGCTTCACCCGCTTGTTGTGCTCCATCAATTAGATTTTCGTAGTTTGCGCGCATTAGTTGGCATTTAGCCCCTTCAGGAAGATTACCTGCAAAGGTCATGCTTTTTTTATCTTCATCAATACTTAAAATGGTTCTGACTACGGATTGTTCTTCACCAACTTCTTGCATAGATAGCGGGAATAATAAAGCAGAGCTTGGCAGCCCGTCAGCGTATTCACCTAGCATCGTTTTGTACAATTCCAGTGAAGGACTGTGGTCTATTTCATAAAGGGTATTTTTAGTTGATTTGGTAATTTCGCGTATAGGGCCAAATGGTTTCCACCCGCCCATGGTACCATGGCTAATATTTAACTTTTCGCCATAAAACCCAACAACAACGACTAAGCCTTTAGTTACGTTATCATTGTGCCATACTATGGTTTCTTTAAAGCGAGCCTGATCACCCGCTAAGCCACCAGTTACAAGTACGTTTTTAGGTAATGCGCCAGTAATACTCTCAATGAGCTCGCTGCCATTTATAAGCTGTCCATCAGAAACAACAAACACATAACGTAAGCCATTATGATCTAATTGATTTACAAGTGCGGTGCCCAAAGAGCTTGAGTCGGCATAGTTACTAATGTTATCTGACTTGGCAACAACATGACTTTTCTCAAAGTGGACGGCGGTCAGCGCTATGCTTTCGTCGTGTATTTCACTACCTTGAATTTCTCCGCTGGTAGAGCACCCTACAATTTCAGCCTCAGGGAAAGATGATTTTAATTGAGGCAACATGTGTGATGTTGCCATGGCATGTCTGTCACCAAAAGCAAATACTAATGCAGCATCAGATTTTTTAGGTAGCGACGTTTGCCATTTGCCTTCTTTATAAATAGATTGAAAAGTGTTCATAATTTAAAGGCTTTCCCGCACAGCTATGTTATTAATAATATAGATTATAGGGTAAATGCAGGTAAATCCACATTTGTTACGTTTAATTAACGCTCTTTTGAAGTGCTTACCACTTTATATATTAAGTATTTAACCCTTTTAGATAGGAAATTAGGCTTAACATTTAAAAATTGATTTTTTGCTTAAATACAATGAAATCCAACTTAAATGTTTTAGCGTATGATGTAATTAAGTATCATGTTTACAACACGGTTTTAAGAACGTTCATATGACTCAGCTAAGTGCCAAACAAAATATTCAAGCAATTGTTAAAGCTATAAAAGCCGAAGAGGCAGTACTTCGCCAAAAATACCCTTTGCTTGCTCATCAAAATACCATTGGGCTTGTTATATTATTGCTCTCGTTGAGTGCTTTAATTGGTGTTGGGGTTTTGTATTACCTTGCCATTATACCTGCATGGGCTTGTATTATTTTGGCAGCGATGGCGGCTTCGATTTCTCACGAACTTGAGCATGATCTCATTCATAAACAGTATTTTAGTAACCAGCCTTTAATCCATAATTTTATGATGTTAACTGTTTGGTTAATGAGGCCAAACACCATTAGCCCATGGTATCGCCGCAAAATGCATTTACATCATCATAAAACATCAGGTACGGAGCAAGATCTCGAAGAGCGCTTAGTGGGCAATGGCATTAAAAATCCATTTATGCGTGCGCTTGTTATTGTGGACGGTTTACTCGGTTTAGTTATTAATACCAAACGTTTTAGTAAAGAAATTAAAGGATTTAGTTTTTTAAGCGTGTTTAATGCGGGCTTTCCAGTAACAACTACATATTTTATTATTTTGTATAGTGTAATTATATTCCATACAGTTAACTTATTTGTACCCATTGAAGCAAGCACCCCGGCTCTAGCGTTAGAGGTTTTAAATGTGTTTGAATTTATGATGATTGTGTTAATTGTGCCAAATATAGTGCGCTCAAGCTCGCTTAACTTTGTTACCTCAAGCATGCATTACTATGGCGGCGTTAATAACATGCTAGAGCAAACTCATGTACTAACAAGCCGTTTATTTATGCCGTTTCACTTGTTTTGTTTTAATTTTGGTAAAACGCATACCATCCATCACTTTGTACCAAATCAGCCATTTTATTTACGCCAAATGTTAAGCAAAAAAATACTCGACGTAATGCGCCAGCATAATGTACGGTTTAATGATTTTAACAGCATTAAAAAATGCAAACGCTTATAAAGCCCAAGCTAATTAATGCAAAAGCAATTTGAGCTTTATTTTTAAAACCAATCGTATTTGCGATTGGTTTTTTTTAATTACATTTACCATTTAAATTAAGTTTTAGTATCGCAGAGTAAATCTATGTCGTCTGTGCGATTTAAGGATAGTGCATTTAAAATGGTGTAGGCTATAACTCAACAGCACTTTTCGATAACACTAAATCGGTTGTTGGGCTTCATTAAAATAATAAAGGAAAACAGGATGAAAAAATCACTACTTTCAGTGGTATTAGGTTTTGCTGCACTTGGTACATTTAACGCGCAGGCAAACCTTGATCAACACGTTAAAAATGTAGAGCAGCAGGTAATTGAATGGCGACGTGACTTTCACCAAAACCCTGAGCTTGGTAATCGTGAAACACGTACCGCAGGCATTGTGGCTAAACACTTAAAGTCGTTAGGTATGCAAGTACAAACCGATATTGCTTACACTGGTGTTGTGGGTATTTTAAAAAGGCGCAAAGCCTGGTCCTACGGTAATGCTACGCGCCGATATGGATGCACTACCGGTAACAGAAAAAACAGATGTGCCATTTAAATCAACCAAAACCACAAATTTCCGCGGTGTAGATGTGGGTGTAATGCATGCCTGTGGGCACGACACGCATGTAGCCATGTTGATGGGCGCAGCACAAGTATTGGCCGATATGAAAAGCGAGCTGCACGGTAATATTATGTTTGTGTTTCAGCCAGCAGAAGAGGGCGCACCTATTGGCGAGGAAGGCGGTGCAGAATTGATGCTCAAAGAGGGGATATTTACCAAATATAAACCCGACGTGGCATTTGGTCTTCACATAACATCGAGCTTACACAGCGGCAAAATTGGTTACAGAAGCGGCCCTGCTATGGCCAGTTCTGATAGGTTTGAAATTACTGTTAATGGTCGTCAAGCACATGGTTCAGCACCGTGGACTGGGGTTGACCCTATTGCAGCGGCTGCACAAATTGTAACGGGTGTTAACCATATTGTGAGCCGCCAAGTAAATATAACCAAAGAGCCCGCAATTGTGTCGTTTGGCAAAATAGCAGGTGGAGTGCGCAATAATATAATTCCTGAAAAAGTTGAAATGGTAGGTACAATTCGCAATTTTGATATGAATAATAGAGCACAGATTTTTGAAAAAATAAAAACAACGGCTACACATATTGCTAAGTCGTCGGGAGCAACTGCCGATGTGCATATTCATGAAGGTTACCCAGTAACGGTGAATAACCCTGAGCTTACTGCGCAAATGCTGCCAACCCTCGCAAAAGCGGCGGGTAAAAATAACCTAGTGGAAATGAATAAGATTACAGGTGCAGAAGACTTTTCGTTTTATGCATTAGAAGTCCCAAGTGTCTTTGTATTTTTAGGTGGTACGCCAAGTAGCCAAGATTTAAAAACGGTACCAAGTAATCATTCACCTTATTTTTATGCTGACGAATCATCGTTTAAAGTAGGGACTAAGGCATTAAGCCAGCTCGCTGTAGATTACTTAGATAGTAAAAAGTAGGCTGCTAACAATTGAGTTAGTAAAAGTCATAAGCTAACTCAATGTATTTTAAGCGTAGTACGTAAAGGTGTGTGAAGGCTCTATAGGCCTATGTTAGAGGATTACTATATGAAAATCACAGGAAGCTGTTTTTGTGGCGATATAACTTATGAGGCCACCACACAAAATAATAACGTAGTAGTATGTCATTGCAGTGATTGCCAACGGATGTCGAGTGGACCATTTAGAGCCGTTGTAATTGCAGATCCTAATTCGGTTGATTTTACAAAAGGACAACCGAAAGAGTATGTAAAAACAGCGCAAAGTGGCAATAAGCGAGCGCAAGGTTTTTGTGCAAATTGCGGTACGTCACTTTATGCAACAAATGAGTCTTCTATCGATCGTATATATGGGTTGCGTTTAGGTTCGATTGATCAGCGCGATTTGTTTAAACCTTCAATACAAATTTGGACAAAGTCAGCATTGCCTTGGCTTGATGATTTACATCATGTTGATGCATTTGATAGCACCCCAAAGAATTAGTCTTATAAATGCTTTAAACCTCATTCCTGCAGTAAATAAAGCGACTTATACGTATATAAGCCGCTTTATTTTAATAGCTTTATTTACCAAGTATACGATGCCGATAACATGGCATTGCGTGGTTTACCCGGAAAATATCTATCGCCTGTAAAACTAGTGTAATCAGCTCGCTCTGCATACGCTTTATTGGTCACATTTATAATACGAGCCATAACTTCAAGATTTTTTGTTGCTTGCCACTGGGCGCGTAGGCTAAGAACCGAATGGCCTTCGTATTCATTTAAGTTCTCAGGGTCTGTGTAGTAATGGCCAACATGATGCCATTGAAGTGCAAATTGGGTGTTGTTACGTGCTTGCCACGTAATATCAATATTAGCAATGTTGCGTGGTGCGGTATCTATGTCGTTGCCATTTATGTTTAGGCCGTTAATAACTTGGTTGTTAGTGTAACTATGTTTAGCATGTGTACCTGCAAAGTTAACCGACACGTTATTGGGTAATTGATAATTAAGCTCAAGTTCAACCCCTCGATGGCGAGAGCTGCCATCATTTACAGTGAAAAAGTCGCTATCACGATAAATAGTATTGTGTTTACTCATAGCATATACAGATAAGCCATAATTAAATTTACTGTATAATCCTTTTATACCAAACTCAGCGTTATTAGCTATTTCTGGGTTTAAATTAGCGTTGGTTTGCTCGCGTTGTAATTGATATAACTCAGCAGCTTGTGGCGCTCGGTAACCGCGAGAAAAGTTAGCGTAAAACGTATTATTACTGTTGTACTGGTAACTTATTCCAAGTTTAGGTGAGGCATTACTAAAGCTATTTTTAGTGCTAGCAGGACGACTGTATCGGCACCCACCAAACCCGCACTCGCTACCATCTTCTTTTGTTCTGCCCGCAAGCATATTATTTTTGTAGTCGTACTGCATGTGCTCGTAACGAACCCCGGCTGTTAATAGCCATTTATTTAATTGCCAATTCACGGATGCAAATGGTGCATAAAGTGTGGCATTGACGTTGTAATCGTAATGTTTACCCTGTGGCACGGTAGCCACTAAAAATGCCGAGCCTTGCGTTGCCTCGTTTTGGCTTTGTAAAAAGTCGGCTTGGGTGTACTCGCCATCTAAGCCTAGGTTCAGAGTTACATTGTTATTTATACTGTGCTTATAAAGCGATTGAACCCCAATACCTGTTTGACTGTTTTTTTCAAGCGGTGTACCTGGTAAAAAGTGCTTAAAAAAGTCCATACTTTGATCGCGCATATACACAGTGGTAGAAAGTACATCGTTATTGGCTAATTGCCATGTTGCATTGCTCCACGCTCGCAAAGATGTTGCCTTTCTAAATGCATCAGGATCGAAGTTTTGCTGTGCTATATCTTTATTTTTATAGCTTTCAAACCCAGTAATAAAACCAGCTGTTTGCTGATCTAAATGTGTATAAGTTATACCTGATGTGAGCAATAGATTATCGCGCTCTAGACGATGGCGTATATTGACTTTTTGTTGCTTAACACTTTCATCATCACGGTACCCTGTATCGTCAGTAATGCTGGCGTTTATGCCAATTCCGCTGTTCCCATAGTCTTGCCCTGCACGTAATTTAACGCGTGCATAGCCATATGAGCCATAATCTACGCCCAATAAACCGCCGCCTTGAGTTGTGTCGGGTGTTATTACATTAATAACACCATGCACAGCATTTGAGCCGTATAAAGCTGAGCCCGGCCCTTTTAACACCTCAATACGTTGGGCCATTTCACTATGCGATTCAAATAGCTCATTTATATTACAAAAGCCCGCAGCGCGAAGCGCTATCCCATCTTCTAAAGTTAGCACACCACCACATGCGCCAGCCCCAGACAAAACTGGCGAGCGAAGCGCAGGCAAATATTCTTGTCCATTGCCGCGCTGTACATTAGCACCAGCAACGCGTTGCAGGGCTTCTTCAATGTGAGTGGGTGCAATGCTCTTAAGTTGCGCCTCGGTTAGGGTAGAAATAGACAATGGGAGTGAGCTAGAAAGTGCTTCGACCCTCGATGCTGTGGTGGTAATAACTTCAATTAAGTCTGTACTTTTCTGATCAGCTACAACAGCTTGGCTAAACGGCAAAATGAGCGGCAAACAATAATATTTCATACATACCTAAAACGTTTGGGGAAATAGCTTGGTTAAATGATATGTGGTTTTTATAGGCTTTTAAACTTGTTGCGTTAAAGTGCATGTATAACCGTAAATTATTGTTCGTAATATTGCTTTATTTGCTTATCAATTAAATTTATATCGACTACACCCGGCTTAAATGCAATATAAACAGGTAAGCTGGATTCATGGAACTGACGAGCGTGAATGCCGACACTGTTTTTTGCAAACCAAAGCCCAGCTTGATAATTAGTGATTATAAAATCAACACGCTTTTTTTCTAATAACTTGAAAGAATCTGACGTTGAAAGTGCATGCATTATATTTTTAGGCAATATTTTGTATTTATCAGCTATTTCATTAGGTAAGGCAACGCCTCGGAGCATAGCTATTCTAGTGCTAGAAAAGTCTTTGTTATTTAGGGTACTTTTATCTAAAGCAAATAATCCAAATTTGGTGACATGTGTAGGGTGCTGAGTAAACTCTAAATGCTTTTCACGTAGGGTATTTGTTGCTAAAGAGAAATAACAGTCGTAATAGTTAAGGGTCATTTCTTTTTTTACGCGTGCCCAAGGTAAGTGTATTACTTTAATGTTTAAGCCTAAACTTTGATTTAAGTAATTTATCAGTTCAATGTCTGATCCGGTAAATGTGTTTTTTTGCTCATCAAAAATAGTATAAGGCGGGTAGTGAGTTGTAACGCAGCGTAATGTTTTACCTGACTCGGCAACTGCTAACGATGACGCCACTAAAGCGAAGATTAATAAAATAAAACGCATGACTAGCAAATCCATTTTCTTTTAAGTATATAAGCTATTTTTAAATTTTAAAGTGAGTGATGAAATTGATGATCTACGCGCTTTTAAGTCGCGTATAAATTTAATTTTTGGAACACACCATGTTTAACGCAGAGCAGCAATCACGCATTATAGAAATGGCGTGGGAAGATAGAACGCCCTTCGAGGCTATTGAACAACTATATGGATTAAAATACCCTCAGCTCGTCGTTTTTATGCGAGAGCACATCTCTAAAGGGAGCTTTAAAGTGTGGCGTAAGCGCCACGCAGGGCGCAAAACTAAGCATTTAAAGTTACGCGATCCCGCTATTATGCGCAGTCATTGTAAAACTCAGTACAAACACCGTTAACACCGTAAGTTTAAGCGCTATTTCATTTGATGTTCATCCTAGCTTGTTAGTCTTAGATGACTTTTAGCACTGGAGATACTTATGAAAGCAGCTATTTATATCACACTCATCACACTTGCGCTGTCATCTGTTGGGGCACAAGCTAACCCAAACAAAGACAATCATGGCCAGCACCAAGGTAAAAAGGTTGGCCATAAAAAGCACAAGCATCATGATCATAACTCTCTTTCTAAAAAAGAGAAAAAGCAGCTACTTCGTGCAGGGTGGACTCCGCCAGGTAAAAATAAGCGTTACCATACTGGTGATATTTTAGAGGTTGATATATACAAACGTGGTAGGGTTGTTGAACGTTCGAGAAATAATGGTACTGTAAGTATCGAAATCGACCGTAAAATTATCCACTTAGTACACGATACACGAGAAATCTTATCAATTTTGAGTCGCTAAATTAATTTAAAGGGATTTAAGTAATGCTTACATTGTTGGCTGTAACTACTGGCTTTTTTTTACTGGTAACTTTACTACCTATGTCATACAGCCAGCACTACTTGGTTAGAAGCTGCGATTTTGTTCGCTTACAAGTGTTTTATATTGCTGGTTTTATATTTGCTAGTTCACTATTTTTGTTATGGCTAAATAGTGATACGCATTATATTTATATTACGCTCGCATCTGTAATTGTTATGGTTTTACAAGGTAAGTGGATCTTTCCTTATACTTGGCTTGCAAAAAAAGAAGTACAAAGCGCGAGCAAAAACAGCGAGCACAGCATAAGAATTATGTCGGCTAATGTGCTAATGTCAAACCACAATAGTGAGCAACTAATAGCGTTGGTGAATCAGCATAAACCTGACTTACTTATTACACTTGAAAGCGATAGCTGGTGGGAAGAAAAGCTATCGGTGCTTAAAAAAAACTACCCTCATTATATTGAATGCCCTAAAGACAATCGCTATGGCATGCATTTATACAGCAAATTTAAATTACTCGATGCGCAAATATGTGAACTCATTGAAGATGATATTCCTTCAATTCATATTTTATTTGAAAACGACGAAGGCCTTGAAATGCAAGGGCACTTTATTCATCCAGCACCACCAAGCCCAACTGAAGAAGATTCATCGCGCCCACGCGACTCAGAACTAATAATGGTTGCCAAAGCAGTTAAAAACCCAACTCGTCCAACAATCGTAGCGGGTGATTTAAACGATGTAGCATGGTCGCGCAGTACGCGATTATTTATGCAAATAAGTGGCTTTTTAGATCCCCGTAAAGGTCGCGGCTTTTATAACACATTCCACGCGGGTTACTTTTTTATGCGCTGGCCGCTCGACCACCTTTTTCATAGCCAGGGTTTTAAGGTTAAGCGTATTGAGCGCTTAGCCAAATATGGCTCAGACCACTTTGCGCTGCTTACCGAGCTTTCTTATGAAAATGCTAGTCAGCAGTCATTAGAGGACAAACCCGACGAGTTAAAGCAAGAAGAAGTAGCAGAACTTACCATGAGCAAAGCCGATAAGCGAAAAGTCCCCAAGTTTGAAAAATAGTAATTGTTATTAGCTTGTGTAGGTCGGATAAGCGAAGCGCCAACGACTAAGCATTAACGTATGAATATCTAGCGCCTCGGCAACGTCCTTTGACATGACATCGTATCGTAAGCTTAGTTCGACTGCTTTGATTTTGAAATTAACGGGGTAAAACCATGTTTTTCTAGATTGGGTATACCTAGGCATTTTAGCCTCCTCAAAGTAATGAGGAGGTGTCCACTAAAACGGGGGAGGAGTAATTACCCTTTTGAGTGCATTGTTATGTTTTCAATACGTTGCAACTTCACTAAGCCACCAATTTAACTTATCATCCAATTCCCAAATTTCGACGGTAATTACAGACAATTGAATTACTTGTTTCTCTGATTGAAAATCTAAAGCTTCTAATTCTAATTCTCCAGTTTCCCAAAGTGTCGCTCTTGAAACTAACTTTTCTGTATCAAGATCTATGTAGCGAGCTTTTTTAGAATCACCTAGTACTTTAGTGATAGTAGCTTTATAGCCTTCACTTTCAAATATCTTAGTTTTAGATATTTTCCATTCTTCTAGGTAACTCAGTAATTTATTCATATCGTGTAAACTTATTGTGATAACACTGAAACATAACTTTTCAATAACGGGCGCAGGCACGTAGGGCATAATGGCGAAGCCGCCCTGAGTGTATGCGTCCCAGCGAACGAAGTGAGCGAGTTTATTGAGTTGTTATATTTACTCACAAACTTCCTTGTGTTTAGCAAGTTTATCCCTTATGAATTCAAGTGTCTGGTTGGAAATTTTTTCATTGTCTTGCTCTACCGTTGAACGTTTAGTTGAATAAGTAGTGCCTGACTTTTTCGAAGTATACCTAAGAATATCGTTTCCCAATGTATCAATGGAATAGGTAACTTTGGGGCTGACGCATGCGCTTAAAACTTTAGTACCATCTTCACTATGCATTCCAACTATAGAAGTTGAGATTTCGTTTGAAGCTAACTCCCAATAACCAAATTGAATATGCCACTGTTCAACTTCACCCTCGTTTAATTTTTGCTGTAGAGAAGCGTAAGTGCCGTCTATTCCACGAAATGTAAGAAATAGCCTATTTTTATCTTCGGTTTCGCCAATCCAATATCCAGTAACATCTGTAACGACAGCGGATGAAAAGAAAGCTAAAAGAAGTAAATACATTCAATGTATGCCTAGGTAAATATAACAATTTAATCAAAGGACACTTTCCCTATATTAGCTTAAAAAGGTCCTAATTCATGAGTTTTTACTATTAGCAAATAGTGTAACTTATTGCCAGCTATAAATATTATGCTTAATGTAGGTTGTTTAAGCATGTAGAAAAAAGGAAAGTTTCCTCTTATTAGTCCTAAACTAGCGCTCACCTTGGTAAAGGTTGCTTTGCATTGTGAATTCATCGTTGTCTTTTTGGCGAACCCTCGGGTTTTTATCTGATTTTTAAGCTTAGATTTTGTCGCATTTATAGTGTTTTTCTAGCTTGCTCAATACATTCAAATTTTTTACTTGTAACGCTTTTTATGTTTTGTTCACCACCGCATTCAATGGCAGCCATTTTTTTGTGGTTATATACATTATAGGTTTGTGCTAAAGCACCTGCTGATAATGCAACCGCTGCAATAACGACTAATTTTTTTATCGTTTTATTCATATTTAATCCTTTATGCTGCTCTACTTAATTGAGACTTTTGCTATTAAGGCACTCAGCTTTTTATGAAATATTTAATAAGTAGTAAATAAGTTAGCAGCCATTAAGCTGGCTTAAAACCCTAAATTTGTAACAGTGTATAGTTTGCTAAACTATTTTTGATTATTAGCGCTTAGCGAGCTTTTATTTGTTAAGCATAAAAAAGCCTAAAAGCGGCAGTTCGCTTTTAGGCTTCATATTTATTGCTGCTATTTTATTCAATAACAGGTATGTTGCATTGTATTATGCGTTGGCAATCATAATACTTTTAATATTCACAAATTCGCGCATACCAAAGCCACCGTGCTCTCGGCCGTAGCCACTTTCTTTAACACCACCAAACGGTAGATTAGGCTGTGCAAGTCCGTAACC
Organism: Pseudoalteromonas sp. BSi20480; assembly: GCF_000241365.1. Lineage (NCBI taxonomy): Bacteria > Pseudomonadati > Pseudomonadota > Gammaproteobacteria > Alteromonadales > Pseudoalteromonadaceae > Pseudoalteromonas > Pseudoalteromonas sp. BSi20480. Next base: position 13,410 of record NZ_BADX01000007.1, read on the forward strand.
GTTAATGTTGATCATACCGGTGTCAAAGTGCTTTTTAGCCAGTTCGATGGCTTTTTTCTCATCCTTTGAAAAAATACCACCGCCTAAACCATAGCGAGAGTCGTTGGCAATGCGCATAGCATCGTCGTTGTCTTTTGCTTTAATAAGTGAAGCGACAGGGCCAAATAATTCGTCGTCGTATGCGGGCATACCCGGCGATAAGTTATCGAGAATTGTAGGCGGGTAGTAGTAACCCGTTTGCGATGGAATTTCACCACCCGTTACAATATTTGCGCCTGCTTTAACCGATTGCATGACTTGGTCATGAATACCGTCGCGTAAATCTTCACGTGCCATTGGGCCAAGGTCTGTGTCATCGGCCATGGGGTCACCCATTTTAAGGGCTTCAAATTGTTCTTTAATTTGTGCTTTAAAGTCATCGTAAAGTGACTCAACTACAACAAAACGTTTTGCTGATACACAGGTTTCACCGTTATTGATCATACGCCCTGTTACACAGGTTTTAACGGCAAGTTCTAAATCGGCATCATCCAGTACTAAGTAAGCATCGTTACTGCCAAGCTCCAGTACTGTTTTTTTAACGTGTTTACCGGCTTCTTCGGCTACTTTTTTACCCGTACCATCACTGCCTGTAAAGGTTACACCGCTAATTGCTTTGTGGGCAATTAGGCTGCTTGCTGTTTTACCATCAATAAGTAAATTGCTAAAGCAATGCTCCGGGAAACCGGCTTGTTTAAATAGGGCTTCGATTTTTTCAGCCATGCCAAAAACGTTACCTGCGTGCTTAAGCACGGTCGTGTTACCGGCCATAATGTTAGCAACGCTGTAGCGAATAACTTGATAAAGCGGGAAGTTCCAAGGTTGAATGCCTAATAAAACGCCCGTAGGTTGGTAACTAATAATGGCGCGGCCACCGTCCATGTCTCGTTCTTCGTCCGCTAAAACTTGTGGGCCGTTTTCAGCTGTATAACGACAAATTCCGGCACATAGTTCAACTTCTTGAAAGCCTTGCTCATACACTTTACCCATTTCTTCGGTCATTAATTTAGCAATGGCTTCTTTTTGTTCTTCAAAAAGTGTTGCTAGGGCATTTAAATGTTTTGCGCGTTCGCTAAATGACGTTAAACGCCACTTTAAATATGTTTCGTGAGATTTTTCGATTACTTGCTCAGCCTCATGTTGAGAAAGTAGCGTGTAGGTATCGATGGTTTGCTCAGTTGCCGGATTAATCGTTTTAACTGTATTGCTCATTCCTATCTCCTTACAATTTATGTAAGCAGATAGGTGCAAATCAAAGGCCAATATAATCGCAGGAATGGTTTTGTTTTAACTTGTTGATTGTTATTGGCTATTTTATTTTTAAAGTCTTGTTTTACTTTTTTAATTTATAATTTTGTAAATTAGATAAAGTAAAAAGTACTGGTCAGTGCAAAATTTACAAACTGATTAATAAATTATACTTGGCTTTAAAATAGTATTTGTGCAATTTGTTTGAGCAGGTAGGTTTCTCGTAAAATAGAAAGGCCTTGTTTTTCACTATTAGCTAATGTGCGTTCGTTATGTGCAATTGCATCGTTTATATCAACCCACTTTGCGGTCATGCCATTTTGCTGTTCGTAGTGCTCTAATTTCGCTTTGCCAAATTCATCGGCAATATTACACACGAAGCAATACGATTTAATATGAATAATATCAAAGTCGTTTTTATACCAAGGGCGATACTCTTCGTAGAGACCAAAATCTTTAACCACAGTAATATTTTTAGCGCCGGTTTCTTCGCTCAACTCGCGAATTAAGCCTTGTTCAATGCTTTCGCCCTCATCTACACCACCGCCAGGTAGGCTATAATCTTCATAACGATTTGTGTACATAAGTAATATTTTGTTGTTTTTTATTACAATGGCACGAGCGGTAATACGTGTGAAATGAGTGCCTTGGTTTATATTAATACCAGAGTGGATTAAGGTTTTTAATTGCTGCATTTCATCTCCTTTTATTAACATACGAGTATATCAGCTGTATAAGTGTTACTTGCAAATAAAAATTGTTTTTATTGTGATCGTTATGCTTTCAGCTTACGTAAATAGAGGGTTGATATAATAGGACAATAAATCATTTAAGTTATTTTAAAAGATTAGCTCAATACGCACCTTTAAATTAGTTCTTAGGGTGCGTAGAATAAAAAAAAAGAACAGGGATTTATCATGTTAAACATACTTTTAGTAGATGATGACGTTGAATTTAGTGACGTTGTTTGCCACATAGTCGAATTCCTCGGCCACAATATAAGCACCGCAACCAGTTTAAAAGAAGCACACCAATGGTTTGAAAATAATACCTTTGATCATGTGTTACTTGATTTCATGTTACCTGATGGAAGCGGACTTCATTTGCTTGACCATTTAAAAATAATTGGCCAGTCTCCAAAAATTACACTCATATCGGGCCACCCTTCAGTGAAGGGAATATTGGCTGATATGTGTGAGCCTAATATTGGGCACCTTCTAAAACCCCTTCAACGCGAAGATTTAGAGCTTGTTTTAAATGGCCCTAAAAAAGTAGCCGTTAAAAAGGCAAAAACCAGTGGTATTACGCGTCATTTTGGCAGCTTAATTGGCGAGTCAGAGCCAATGCACAAACTGTACAATATGATTGAGCGAGTAGCCAAAACAAATGCCAATGTCATGTTAATGGGCGAAAGTGGCGCAGGTAAAGAAGTTGTGGCTCAGGCAATACACAATGCAAGCCAGTGCGAAGGCCCATTAGTGGCTAGTAACTGTGGTGCACTTTCGAAAGAGCTGATTGGTAGTGAATTATTTGGCCATGAAAAAGGCGCATTTACAGGTGCAATTGCGCGTAAAGAAGGGGTATTTGAGCAATCAAACGACGGTACTTTGTTTTTAGATGAAGTAACCGAAATGCCAATTGATATGCAGCCTAATTTATTACGAGTTCTTGAGACTAAAAAAGTAACGCGTGTAGGGGGCAATAAAGAAATTCCAACCAATTGTCGAGTAATCTCTGCAACTAACCGAACGTTAGAAGACTTGGCTCAAAACAACGTTATTCGTGAAGATATTTACTTTAGACTCGCAGTGTTTCCTATTGATATTCCGCCTTTAAGAGATCGAAAAGACGATATTCCATTGTTAGCAAAAGCATTTTTAGATCAGCTAAACGATGAGAATGGCACCGCATTTAGTTGGACTGCTGCACAGCTTAAAGAGCTGCAAAGTTATGAGTGGCCGGGCAATGTGCGTGAAATTCGCCATGCTATTCACCGTGCCTTTATCATGAGTGACCCGAAATCAGGCGAAGTGACACTGCCAGATAATCTAGAGTCGCCATTTTCACGTGTAAATAATCAAAGTGCTGATAACGCAGTGTCGGCTGGACAAACCATAGAAGAAGTTGAAAAAGAGCTCATTCATGCAACGCTCGACAAGGTACAAGGGAATAAAACACTTGCCGCACAAATGCTAGGAATTAGCACTAAAACACTTTATAACCGCCTTAATGCTTACGGTGGTATTGGCGAGTATAAATAAGTTGAGAGGTAACATGACGCAGAACAATCAATCGGAGCCGCTTAATAAATTAGTTCATGATGCAAGAGCCCCTTTAAATCGTATTTCAATGAATGCTGAGCTAATTAAGTTAGTACTTGAAAACGATATGCCAAAAGAAAAGGCACTCGAGGCACTAAATAAAATTATTAGCAATTGCCAACAATGCAGTGAAAGCTTACAAAAAATTGTTGATTCACAATGATGAAAGCGTGTTTTATGCGCAAACAGGAAAGTAAATAAGCATGCAAAAACAACAAGGTAAAGCGAATGTTACGTGGGCGGCTTTTATAGTTGTGGTGTTATCTATTATTGTGGGCAATGCATTTTTGGCATTAAATACAATTCAAGGGTTAACCCAAACACAAAAAAGCTTAGACAACACTAGCATGCTAAGTTCGGCAATAGAGCAATTGCATTTATCTATTGTACAGGCTGAGTCTGGGCAGCGTGGCTATTTATTAACGGAAGAAGATGATTACCTTACACCTTACTTCGATGCAATTGGCCAGTTAGAAGCACAAATAGATCATGTTAAATCACTGCATTCGGAAATTGATGGCCAATCAGAGCGGATAGCACAGCTACTTGTTCTGGCAGAAAGCAAAATTAAAGAGCTTAAAAAAACAGTTAACTTAGCGCTTGATGATAAAGAGCGCCGTGCTTTAGCTATTTTAAATACCCACAACGGCCGAGAGCTTTACAAGCAAATTCGTGAACGTGTAAATGATATACAAGATCGCGAACTACTGTTTAAAGTGAGCCATTTTTCAAAGCTTGCTCAAATCAAAAACGAGGCCAAAATTACGTTTGCGATTACCGCTATTACTAGTGCAATACTGATTATAGGCATGTTTGTAATGACACGCTTAAACCTCAGAAATGCCGCTCAATATCGATTTGACCTTGAGAAACAAAACGAAACATTGGCTACTAAAGTATCTGAACGCACGCAAGAGCTAACCTTGTATTCAGACGAGTTAAGCAGAAGTAACCGGGAGTTGGAAGAGTTTGCTTTTGTGGCAAGCCATGATTTGCAGGAACCTCTTCGTAAAATTCAAGCATTTAGTGACCGGTTAGAAACCATGTTCAAAGATGATTTAGGCGAAAAAGGCTTAGATTATATTGGCCGTATGAAAAACGCCGCACAGCGAATGTCGAACTTAATTAACGACTTGTTAGAGTTTTCGCGTGTTACTACGCGTGGTAAAGACTTTGATGATACTAACTTAAATGAAGTAGTTGACGATATTCTTAGCGACTTAGAGATTGCAATAAAAGAATCAGATGCACAAATTGAAGTGGCAGAGTTGCCTGTTATTCAAGCAGATAAAAGCCAAATGCAGCAACTTTTTTTAAACTTACTCTCGAATGCGGTTAAGTTTAGACGCCCAGATGTGAGTCCGCATATAAAAATTAGTCACGAACATGAGGCTATTTTTAATGAAGATCACAATGCGGAATTAAGCTTTCAAGTAATTACCATAAAGGATAATGGCATAGGGTTCTCTCAAGACTATGCTGATAAAATATTTGTACCGTTTCAGCGTTTGCATGGTCGCTCACAATATAAAGGGACAGGTATTGGTCTTTCTGTGTGCAGACGGATTGTAGAGCGCCATGGCGGTACTATTACAGCTCAAAGTAAAGACGGTGAAGGTGCAACCTTCATTATAAAACTACCAGTGGAAGCTGCGCTTTTCACTTTGCAAGGAGAGGCTTAAATGCCCTACACAAAAGTTAAACCAATTACTATTTTAATGGCTGACGACGACGAAGATGATCGTTTATTAACGCAAGATGCACTTGCTGAAAGCCGAGTACTTAACGAGCTGCACTTTGTAGAAGATGGTGTTGAGTTACTTGAGTATTTGGAGCGCAAAGGAAAGTTTGCTGATAAAGAAGTATCGCCGCGTCCTGGGCTAATTTTACTTGATTTGAACATGCCAAGAATGGATGGCCGCGAGGCGTTAGAGGCGATTAAAGCAAACCCAAATTTAAAAGGGATTCCAGTTGTTATTTTAACCACATCGAAACAAGAAGAAGATATGGTTAAAGGGTATAACTTAGGTGCAGCTTCTTACATTACTAAGCCTGTTACTTTTGATGGCTTAGTTGATTTGATGAAAACCCTTGGGAAATATTGGGTTGAGTTTGTAGAGTTGCCAAGTACGTTTAACGATTAATGGAGATTGTATGTTAGATAAAGTGACTCAGTTGCTACTTGTAGAAGACGATGAAGATGATTACATACTCACCTGCGACTATTTGGAGCAATTAGACTCACATACGTTTAACGTTCAATGGGTAAGCTCTCCAGAGCAAGCAATAGAAACGCTAAGTAAAAACGAGCACGATATTTGTTTGCTTGATTACCGCCTTGGGGCATCTAATGGGCTCGATGTTTTAAAAGAAGCGATAGCTAATGGCTTTAGCGGGCCTATTATTATGCTTACGGGGCAATCGGATGATGAACTAGATTCTGCGGCACTTGACGCTGGAGCTGTTGATTACTTGATCAAAGGAGAAATGAGCTCAAGCCGTTTTGCCCGTGCAATTCGTTACGCCCTTGCCCGAAAAGATGTAGAGGGGGAGCGCGTAGAGCGCTTAAAAGCGGAAGCTGAAAACCGCTCAAAAGACCGTTTTTTAGCACATTTAAGCCACGAGTTACGTACACCGCTTTCATCAATTTTAGGTTACACAGAATTGTTAATGCAAAGCGACTTTAGTCAACAAGCCGAAAACGAGTTAGGGGTGATTTACCGAAATGGTAAACACTTACTTAGCCTCCTTAATGACGTATTAGACTTATCGAAAATAGCCGCAGATAAACTAGAGCTCACACCCAGTGAAGTAAACCTCGATAGCATGCTTGCAGATGTATACACGCTAATGCGTGTATCGGTGCTTGATAAAGGGTTAGCACTTAAGTTTGAATCAGACCAAGCGCTCCCGCTAGTTGCCCGCCTTGATGCGACGCGTGTTCGTCAAATACTAATAAATTTAATTAATAACGCCGTTAAGTTTACAGATAAAGGCGAGATAGTTGTTAAGGCTTGGACGCAGCATGTTGACGGCACAGAGATGCTCTTTTTTAGCATTAAAGATTCAGGAATGGGTATTGCCCCTGAAAAACAACAGCTTATTTTTAAACCATTTGAACAAATAGCCGATGTAGAGTCGCGTTCAGTTGGCGGAGCAGGTTTGGGCTTGGCAATATGTGCCGAGCTATTGTCTCGTATGCAGGGCAATATAAGTTTGCATTCAGAAATAGGCAAAGGGTCTACCTTTACTATTTCGGTATACCCAGGTGACATAAGTGGTGTTGAGCGACAAGTGCTCAACTTTAGCAGTGCCCCACAGTTACAAAGTAAATTAACACCCAGTAAAGTACACGGGCGAGTACTGGTTGTTGATGATTTGCGTGATTTACGGATGCTGGTAGGGCATATGATCAGTAGCTGCGGCGCGCGAGTAGACTATGCAGAGCATGGCCAACAAGCGCTTGAAAAAGTGCGTATAGCCGATGCCTATAAAGCGCCATACGATATTATTTTTATTGATATTCACATGCCAATAATGGGTGGTAAAGAAGCAACCATTGAGCTTAGAAAAATGGGCTACAAAGGGCCAATAATTGCGCTTACAGCTGCCACAATGAAAGGGATACATGAAGAGCTTGCAGCACTTGGTTTTAATGACGTAATACCAAAACCAGTTGACAGCAGTGCGCTATATCAATGCCTTCAGGATTACTTAGTTTCGCCTGAAAATGCGCCTCAGGCAAAAGATATTCAAGTCAAAGCGCTAAGTGAAAAAAGGCAGCGCTTTTTATTGGTAGAAGATGATGACGATGCTGCACAAATAACCCAGTTGCTTTTAGAAAGCTTAGGAGTAGAGACGGTTATAGCGTCAAGCTGTGCGCAGTGTTTGCAAATACTTAACCACGATCAGCAATTTGATAAAGTATTGTTAGATATGCATTTACCAGATGGTAGCGGGATTGACTTAGGTGAGCAGGTTAACGAGCGATACCCTGAGTTGCGATTAGTTATTGTGAGTGGTGCGGAACCTGATCCAAAAGAGATAAAAGATTTAAATATTGATCGTGTTTTATTAAAACCTATTAATTTAGGCTTATTAGAAACACTTATAAGTTAAAGCGTGAGGTTTAAATTATATGCAGTTTATAACACTAGACTCTGAAAGATTAACGCCTTCAAAAATCGTCTGCGTTGGCAGGAATTATACAGCCCACATTGCAGAGTTAAATAACGAAACTCCCGATGAAATGGTGTTATTTAATAAACCTAACAGCGCAATTACACACACTCTAAGAGCCCAGCATAATGGCGATGTTTTGCACTACGAGACAGAGTTATGCTTTGTAGTAAAAAACAGAAAATTTGTAGGTGTTGGTCTTGGGCTTGATTTAACAAAACGCACCGTACAAAGTAAACTAAAAAATAAAGGATTACCATGGGAGCGCGCAAAGGCGTTTGATGGCTCAGTTGTTTTTAGTGAGTTTGTTGCATTAAGTGACAGCGTACATGACTTTAAATTTGAATTAAAAATTAACGGCGCCGTTATTCAGCAAGGCGATACTCACTTCATGCTAAGTAAACCCGATGCTATTTTACAAGAAATCAGCGAGTTTATGAGCTTAGACGATGGTGACGTAGTCATGACTGGTACGCCTTCAGGTGTTGGTGAAGTGGCTGAAAACAGTACTTTTTCTGTTGCTCTGTACGCTAATGAACAGTGTTTGATTGAGCATCAGTGGCAGGTAGCTTAAAGTTAATAACCTGCTGTTGATAGTGTTTGTTGAAGTCAGCAAAACTAGGGTTTAAAAAAGCATGCTGACTTTTTATGTACTCAGGTGACTGTAAAATGGTTGTTTTTAATGCATTGTTAATCCTTTTTATTGCTTGAGTTGCAAAGTTATTTTTTGCTTTTACAGCACAGCCCACTGCACCTCGTATAAAGCCATCTTCCTCTTCAGCCAAAGGGATACTGGTTATGTTATTAAACCTTCCTTGTTTATTAAAGTAGTCAGCCATAAATGGGTAATCAATAGAGTAGTCTAAAAAGCCACGGCTTAAGCGCGCAATCACGGCTTGGCTTTCGTTTTCGCTACTCCAGCTAAATGACGAGCTATTATTAAGTTTTGTATTGCTAATAATTGTGTTTATTCTATTTGAAAATTTGCGTGCCGCGGCTTGGCCGTAAATGTAGTTTTGATCGGCTAATAAATTAATTAAATTAATTGGTAAGCCGTGTTTTTTTGTTAATTTTGGGGCTAATTCTGTGGTTGTTAATACGGAGAATGGCGGGTAGACAGTGGTTGGGTTTGATAGTTTGAGTATGTGATTATTTTGTTTTTTATAAATAACACATGGAAAGCATACATTTTTACCTTCATTTAAATATTTATTTATACGCTGCTGTGGCACAACAAGCCGTGTATGCTTTACATCAGTAATTGTGTTAATTAGTTGCTCTGTTAAGTTGTCACAAAGCCCACCTTGTGGCGCTTTATCGCTTTTAGTTATGTGAAAAGGAGGTGTGTAACTTTGTAGCCAAATTATTTCTTTAATGGGCTCAGCTTGCTTAGTATTACCGAGTGCCGTGAACGATGAAAATAACAAACTAATTATTAATACGCGTTTTACCATTGCATAAACTTTCTTTAAAAGTAATACTTTTAGTATAGATAGTAATTAACAATAATAAACAATCATTTTTTTATTAGTTAAAAAAGCAGGTAGTGATTTACCTGCTTTTATACTTTTAAAAACTAAAGTTAGTAAGGCATAGGATAGTTTTTGAAAATAGTCCCTATGCTCGTTAAGGTTTCGTCGTTTAAAGTGATATTAAACGCGTCTATGTCTTCTTTTAACTGCGCCATAGTTGTGGCGCCAATTATAGAAGACGTTACTCCATCTACCTGATTACACCACGCAAGAGCAAGTTGTGCTGGCGTCATATTATTTGCATGTGCAAGCTCTGCATATAGCTTGGTTGCTTTTTGGGCATTAGGGGTATCTCTAAAAATACCATTACGTTGTGCGAAGCTCCACCGCGAGCCTTTTGGACGAGCACCCTCTAGGTATTTACCTGTTAGCAAACCGGCTGCTAAAGGCGACCAAGGCAGGTAAGCAATATCTTCATGTACACATTGCTCAATCAAATAAGGCCAATCTTTAGCATGAGCTAAGCTAAATTCATTTTGAATAGACACCATGCGTGGCAAGTTGTGCTCTTTTGCCAAACTTACAAACTGGCTAATCCCCCAAGGCGTATCATCAGACAGTCCGCAATGTTTAATTTTGCCCGCTTTAACACAGTCGTTAAGGCCTTCTAAAATATCAAGCATGCCAGCTTGGTGAGCTTGTGTATCTACATCACTAAATTTAAGTATTCCTGGCCACTGTCTTGCAAAATGCGGTGTTGAACGATTAGGCCAATGTAATTGGTACAAATCAATATAATCGGTTTGCAAGCGCTTAAGGGAATTATCAACCGCCTCTATAACTGCTTGGCGGGTTATATCGCCACCCTCTCGTACCCACGATAGGCCATTACCCGCTACTTTTGTTGCCAGTACTATGTCGCTTCGTTTTTGTTGATTACGAGAAAGCCAGTCGCCAATAATTTGCTCTGTTTTACCGTAGGTTTCAGGCGAGGGAGGTACGGCATACATTTCAGCTGTATCAATAAAATTTACGCCACGCTCTAATGCATAAGCTATTTGATCGTCTGCGTCGCGTTGAGTGTTTTGAACGCCCCAAGTCATACTGCCTAGACAGACTCTTGAAACGTTAACCCCGCTGCTACCAAGTGGGCTGTATTGCATAGAAATTCCTTATGACTCGTCTTGTGCGTATTTTAGTAAGGCTGATAAAAGTGGTTCTGTAATGGGGGCTTTTGCACCCGTTTTAAAATCAAACATCACTACTTTTGATGTGCCCGTGGTGGTTATCGCACTTTGTGCGTGACTAAATACACTGTAATTCATTACAAACCGGTCGGTTTTAATATCTGAAATAGTGACCCCAACAGTTAGAGTGTCGGGAAAGGTAACGGGGCGCTTATAGCGAATAGTATTTTCACTTATAACAGGGCCAACTCCACCGGGTTTAATGGTGTCGAATAAGTTTAGTTTATTTAAAAAGTCTATTCGGGCTATTTCAAAATAACGCAGGTATACCACGTTGTTAACGTGCTGAAGGGCATCCATGTCGGCCCATGCTACAGTGATGTCGGTATGAATAGGGTGATTATCTTTGAACCTTTGCATGTACTTATAGCTCTTAACTTTAAAGCACTTAGATTATCAATATGAACTAGTGAGCTCAAGGGAATTTATAATTAGGTGGTTTTAAAAAACTTTGTAACCAATTGATTTTGGTATACAGTTAAAAAACACACACAGGAGCACACACATGCAAAATATAATTAATTGGTTATTAGCTAGTTTAGTTTTTATAGCGTCGTTTACCTGTTATGCAATGGGTAACGCCTCTGGTGCTATTATTCTTATTTTGGCAGGGTTCTTTTTTGAAGTTTTGCTTTGGCTACGAAGTATGAAAGAGCAAGAAAGCACTAAACGTCTTTTTTAATTGCCACTGAGCTTGATTATAAATAGGGATTACATAATAATGACTGTGTAAATAAACAGTATTTATTGTGGTGATGAAAAAGTTTATACACATAGATATGGACTGCTTTTAAACTCGAGGGTGTTATCTGTGGGGTTTATTTGTAAGTAAACCTGTTTCTGCTAACTTTAGATAAAGAGTTATCTAAGTAAGTTAATTGATGCACAGATACAGTGATAAAAAAATAAATAAACACTACATTTATCTAGATAGTGATAGTGTTCCTATACTCCTTCCTTGCTTATTTGCTCGCTATACAGAAGTTGTAGGTAAAAAAATAGAGTTGATAAAGAGGAAAAATAGGAACTCAGCTCTAATCGAAAATGTGTTTGAAGAAGTGTTTATTGGTGCAGATGCAAGTTATAAAATTTGTAATCATCTTGGGCGGTTTTTAGAGTGGGTTGATAAGTTCGAGGGTGAAGGAAATATTACTCTTAGTATACATACAGCTTTGCCCCAGGAATTAATAAATGACTATATTAATGAGTATCTTATAACAGAATGCCAGAGTAGCGAAGCTGTTGCAAATCAGGCCGTAAACTCTCTAAAAGCTTATTACAATTGGCTACAGTATTTTTTTGACAATAAATATAAAAATATAGGCATCAAATCTTCCCATATCCCCATCGCGAGAAGCAACTCTAAACCTAGTTTAAGTGTGAAGTATTTGTTACCTCAAACAAGGGAGCTGATCTATCAAAGTACTAACTCTTTACTTGAAGAAATCATTTTGAGAAATGGAGGTGAGTTAGGGTGTCGTTCTAAAGAGAATCAAGGGTTTCTACTTAAAGACTTTAATGAAAGCACTCAGAAATATAAGGGATTACTATCTCTTTTCAAGGAGCTGAAGAAGCAGCCGCATAAAGAAGAGTTCAAATATTACCTCTCATCACTCTATACAAAATATAGCCGCTCTAGGTTCCTGTATATACCTAGATACTTATTAGAAAAAATGGAACAGTATTTTCGTTTAGAACGGCCTCTTACAGATTCAAACCATTTATTCGTTTCAAATTCTACTAACCTGACTCGTGGAAGATGTATTTCAACAAAGTTTGGTACCGATACTTTTGCTAAGACTCGCAATAAAGTGATTAATGAAATACAAAATAATCCAGACATTTATAGTTCTTATCAAAATATTGAGTTCACGAATGTTTATCATCATCTTCGCCATTCCTTTGGAACTGATATTTTTTATAACTTGTGTGAGGGAGCTAATAAACATTTTGAATCAATTACTACAACATCGGCTATTTATTTAACCACTGCAAACCGGCTAGGGCATAAAGTTGATGGTCAATTTTCTAATTCT
>NZ_BADX01000006.1:0-722 GCF_000241365.1 Pseudoalteromonas sp. BSi20480
TATCCACTTCAACAAGGGTGACGCCTTTCTTCTGGTTTTGTTCTGAAAAGCTATATTTCATTATTGAACCAGAATATCGAATATGCTCCTCGCCTTTATACTGGGGGCTGTGAAGATGACCTAAAGCAACATAATCAAAATCAACACAAGGCTGATAACTTACTCTGTCTGCACCACCTATTTGTAAAGGTCTTTCAGAGTCAGACTCAGCCGCCCCATCAATGAAACAGTGGCTAATCAATACATTAACCTGCTGATCAGACATTAAACTTTTTATTTCATCAACTAAGTAGGTATGTGCATCATCAAAGCTTTTAGCTTCAACATCAAAAGTATCTCTAACCATTAACGGCTCACAGTAAGGGATACCATAAAAAGCAACTTCAACTCCCTTTACTTCAATAACAGCGGGCTCCAAGACATCATTCAAATTACCAATGATATGCAAACCTGACTCTTTCATTTGTTTAGCGCCAAACCTAACTCTTTCTGCGCTATCGTGATTACCCGGAATCAAAATAATGGGAATGTTTAAATCCATACAAATTGACTTCAACACATCATCTAGTAATTCAACAGCGTTAGCTGGAGGTAGTGATCGGTCATAAATATCACCCGCAATCACTAAAGCATCTACATCTTCACTTTGAATGTAATCAATCAATTGATTAAGTACGTGCTTTTGATCTTCAAGTAACGAAACATTGTGGAATTGACGGCCT
>NZ_BADX01000004.1:0-312 GCF_000241365.1 Pseudoalteromonas sp. BSi20480
GAGATACAAAAACCTCTCAAAATTAAACACACTCTATTCTCAGGCGATTTAGCTGCCCGATAAAGAATATTTATTTTTAAGAAGTAAAAGTGGTGGAGCTAAGCAGGATCGAACTGCTGACCTCCTGCGTGCAAGGCAGGCGCTCTCCCAGCTGAGCTATAGCCCCACATATGCTGGTCTTATTGTTTAGTTACCGACTTCGTGAAGAAGTGGTGGGTCTGAGTAGATTTGAACTACCGACCTCACCCTTATCAGGGGTGCGCTCTAACCAGCTGAGCTACAGACCCAAACAATAAGTGTTGTTCTCTTTAC
>NZ_BADX01000003.1:0-224 GCF_000241365.1 Pseudoalteromonas sp. BSi20480
ATAGCAACTGCTATAAAAGTGATTATTTCACCACCGAGAAGTGAAGGAGAAGACCAGGAGTAGTGACTAAAAAATGCTTTTAACTCTGTGTAGCGCGAAGCGCCTCGGTGCACTCTGTGGTGATACCTTTTTTAAGTAATAAGAAGCTGCGCTTCTAACGTGAGCAAGCTCTACGTCTACAAAACAAAGCCCTAGCCTATTTATTATAGCTACTCATTTTTTCC